>JALVQM010000459.1 GCA_027025615.1 Desulfobacteraceae bacterium
TTATATACCAGGCGCCAGACCCGGTTCAAAAACCTGGCGCTCCCTTCAACTCCCTGATCACTCCATTCCAGGTCTCGTTCGGGGGGAGCTGCGAAAAGGCAAAAAAGCCTGGTGGTATCGGCTCCGTATTGTTCAAGCAAAATATTGGGGTCCACAACGTTGCGCTTGGACTTGGACATCTTCTCTACCCGCCCAACGTCAACCTTGCGACCGCAGAGACTGCAGGTTCTGCCAGAGCCGGTTTCCTCAACCTGTTCCGGAAAAAGGAAGCCATGTTCCGGACAGGAAATGGTTTCTTTGCAAACCATGCCCTGGGTAAGCAGCCTGGTAAAAGGTTCCTTGAAACTTACCAAACCCATCTGGCAAAGAACTCGTGTAAAATACCGTGAATATAGTAAATGCAATATAGCGTGTTCCACACCGCCTATGTACTGATCAACAGGCATCCAATAATCAACTGATTTTCTATCGAACATGCCCTCATCACAATCAGGACTGCAATAACGTTCAAAGTACCATGAAGACTCCACAAATGTATCCATGGTATCAGTCTCCCGGCGGGCTGGTTTTCCGCAACGGGGACAATCGGTTTTGACAAAACTTTCCAGTTCAGGCAAAGGAGACCTGCCTCCTTCCAGCAAATCAACATTTTCCGGAAGCAGGATTGGCAAATCATCTTCATCAACCGGCACAACCCCACAATCTTCACAGTGCACCATGGGGATGGGAGCTCCCCAGTATCTTTGCCTGGAAATACCCCAGTCCCTCAACCTGAAGCTTACGGAACGCCTGCCTTTGCCTTCAGCCTCCATAACGTCGGCAATTTTTTCCATGGCAACCCGGTTGCCAAGGCCATCGAACTGACCCGAGTTTACCATAATACCATCGCCGGTATATGCTTCTGTCATGCTTTCCGGATCCAGATCCTCATCAGGCGGCCGGACCACCACCACGATTGGCAATTTGTATTTCCGGGCAAACTCAAAATCACGCTGATCATGTGCCGGTACAGACATTACTGCACCTGTCCCGTACTCCATCAATGCAAAATTGGCCGCATAAATAGGCATCCTGCGACCGCTGAAAGGATTGATACAGAAGGCCCCGGTAAACACGCCTTCTTTTTCGTATGTTTCAAGAGCCCGGCTGGTCCGTTCCTGGCGACTTATTTTTTCAACGAAAGCTTCAATGGCGGACTGTTGCTCGGTGCCCTCCGACAACTCCAATACAAGGGGATGTTCCGGTGCAAGACACATAAAGGTGGCACCAAACACAGTATCCTGGCGGGTTGTGAAAACAGTTATGACCTGCTCCCGGTCTTCCACCGGGAAACGAATTTCGGCCCCTTCACTTTTGCCTATCCAGTTTTTCTGCATGGTGGTAACCTTTTCAGGCCAACCGGGAAGTCGATCGCAATATTCCAGCAAATCTTCGGCATAATCGGTTATTCTGAAAAACCACTGCCAAAGCTTTTTCTGGCGAACCTGCTTGCCGCATCGCCAGCACATTCCGGCTTCCACCTGCTCATTGGCCAATACCGTCTGGCAATCATCGCACCAGTTGACGTAGCTTTCCCTGCGATATGCCATGTCCTTTTCCACCATCTTGAGAAAAAGCCACTGCTCCCAGCGGTAGTATTCCGGCCTGCATGTAGCCAGCTCCCTGCTCCAGTCGTAAGAAAAGCCCAGACGCTTCAGCTGGGAGCGCATGTAATCGATATTGGCGTAAGTCCACCGCGCCGGGTGGGTGTTGTTCGCTATGGCCGCATTTTCGGCCGGCATTCCGAAGGCATCCCATCCCATGGGATGTAAAACATTGAACCCCCGCATACGTTTGTAACGGGCGACCACGTCACCGATTGTATAATTGCGCACATGACCCATGTGGATCTTGCCCGACGGATATGGAAACATCTCCAGCAGGTAATACTTCGGCTTGCCTGTATCCACATCTACCTTGAAGAGCCCGGAATTGTCCCAGGCTGCCTGCCATTTTTCTTCTATTTTGTGGGGATTGTATCTTTCTTCCATTGCCGGTGCTCCATGATTTGCCAGATTGCATTGCGTGGGCCGATGCATTTTCAGCCTTGTCACGTCTGCCTGGTAATTCGATAATCTGTCGGCCAAAGCTGCCGTGACACTCATGCCACAAGTGTCTTTAAATAGCAAGGCGGATATAGACCGGCTCCATCTCCTTTTTCGGCAAACAGTCACCAAGCTTTTTATTTGACCTCATCGCTCAGTTGGATTAGGTTGCAATAGTCTGTATTTGCGGCTCCAGTTGCCCGGAACCAGACTGTCTGTCAAAGTATCAACGATTGCATGACTGGAAAAAAATGAGCAGCAAAATTTTGATCAATGCCATAGACCCTGAAGAATGCAGGATAGCCAAGGTAATCGACAGCCGCCTGGATGAATTTCAAATCCAGAGTGCGGCGCGCGAAGTTCTTCAGGGCAACATATATAAAGGTATCGTGGCAAGGGTTGAACCCAGTCTTCAGGCCGCATTTGTCGACTTTGGTCATGAACGCCATGGTTTCCTGCAAAAACATGAAATACACAGTGATTACTTCCAGGGCAACTCACCCCAGAAAAAGTCCATCCAGCATCTTATCAAACGTGGCCAGGAAGTGCTTGTTCAGGTTACCAAGGACCCGGTCATGAAAAAAGGGGCTATGCTGACCACCTTGATTTCTTTGCCTGGACGGCATCTGGTTTTAATGCCCGGTTCTAATAACCGTGGAATTTCCCGCAAGATTGCCGATGAAGATGAACGCCAGAGGTTGAAAGGCATCCTGGCCAAGTTGAATATACCTGAAGGTTTTGGACTCATCATCCGTACCGCTGGCGAAAATTGCACCAAGACACAACTTCAAAAGGATTTACGTTATTTGCTGCGTCTCTGGAAAAACATCAACCAGAAAGGCATCAAGGAAAAAGCCCCGGCCCTGCTCTATCGTGAAAGAAGCCTGGCGTTGCGATCAATCCGGGATTACTTTACGTCCGATACCACTGAAATCCTGATAGATAACGAGGCAGTATACCAGGAAGTAAAAAATTTCATCCATATCGTTTCCCCGAAACACCAGAAAATCGTAAAACTGTATACCGCCGATAAGCCTATTTTCACCAAGCATCGTTTGGAAGAACAAATCACCACCATTTTCGATAATCGGGTAAACCTCAAATCCGGTGGCAGTATTGTCATTACCCCGACCGAGGCCCTGGTGGCAGTGGACGTTAATTCGGGCAAGGCCACCCAGAAACGTGACCTTGAGCAGACGGCCCTACAAACCAACCTCGAGGCTGCTGAAGAAATTGCCCGGCAGATCCGCTTGAGGGACCTGGGCGGGCTGATCGTAATCGATTTTATCGACATGCGCGATTCCCAGCACCGGCGTCAGGTGGAACGCACCTTGCGCAATCAAACCCGCCAGGACAAGGCGCGCATAACCATTGGACGTATATCGCGTTTTGGATTGCTGGAAATGTCGCGTCAACGGCTGGCGCCCCCGATTGACTTCAGCAGTCTGATTACATGCCCCCACTGTTCGGGAAGGGGCCTGGTGCCATCGACGGAAACCCTGGCCTTAAGGGTTCTGCGACAGTTGAAACTCGAGACCCTCAAAGATTCCCTGGGTCAAGTCCGCTGCCGATTACCACAAAATGTGGCTGATTATCTGCTGAATAAAAAACGCAGGGAACTGTACGAACTGGAAAACCATCGAAACGTGGCTATCACCATTGCAGCCGACCCAAATCTTTTACCGGGCCAATGCAATATTGAGTGCAGCCCTGAAACCTGTTAATACAACCCAACTCCGGGGCAATACATCAGGCGAAAGTCGGACTTGGTGTGAAATCATCAAGAATAGTTTGACGAGCACGGCCATATACAGTATATGTGCGCCGTTTGCCGGTTAATGTACCTCGGCAAAAGGCCAACAGGCATTACAGCTGAAACCATTTAAAGATAGACTACTGAAAGCATTAATACTCAAGGGAGGTTTGTTTTGACATCTATCGCTTATGCCATGGGACAGGGAGGCGGAGCCGGCGGCCAGGGAGCTGCCGGAATTTCCGGTTTCATTCCTCTGATCCTGATGTTCGTAATTTTTTATTTTCTTTTGATCAGACCCCAACAGAAAAAAAACAAAGAGCACCGTGAAATGATAAACAGCCTGAAAAAAGGCGACCGGATAATAACCACGGGCGGGCTTTATGGCAGGATTACCGGAATTACCGACAACGTTCTTACCGTCGAAATAGCTGAAAAAGTGCGGGTTAAAGTCAACCGCGGCAACGTGGCCGCCCTGGCCCAGACCACGGCTGCTCCATCGGCACCTAAATCCGGCAAGTCGAAAACCAACAAGGAACAAAGCTGACGCAAATTCAACCTTAGTCTTACAGCTCACTGCCCTCCACGGGCAGTTGCATTCTGGGGCGATCTTTCTGCGTCATGCAACCGGGGATGGAAACATTGAAACGGATCAATTGGCAAACATTGCTCATTCTGGTGGTTATGATAGCCTCGGTAATTTACATTTTGCCGACCTTCAACCCTGGCTTGTGGCCGCACAAAAAAATCAATTTAGGTCTTGATTTGCAAGGTGGTATGCATCTTGTTCTCCGGGTTGACTCTCAAAAAGCCGTTGAAAACGCCATTTCCAGGATCAGCCAGGATTTAAAGGATCAATTAAGGCGGAAACGGATTCACGGCACGAGCATAGAACATGTCGACAACCAGAGCTTCAAGGTAATCATCCGGGGAGCAAAAAACATAACCGCTTTCAACGAACTGATTGACAAGGAGTTTCCGGATTTACGCCAGGTTAACCGGAAAAAGCAGGATGATCTGCTGGAAGTGGTGTACGATCTTCCGGACCAGGAAGTTGAACGTATCAAGCGATTGGCGGTTGACCAGGCACTTGAAACCATACGTAACCGGATCGACCAGTTCGGGGTCAGCGAGCCTGACATACGCCGACAGGGACAGGAAAGGATTCTTATCCAGCTTCCTGGCGTTAAAGACCCCCAGCGGGCCAAAGAATTGATTGGACGAACAGCCCAGCTGGAGTTCAAGCTCGTAGACGAAGACAATGATATCCAGGCTGCTTTAAAGGGCAACCTGCCACCGGGTCGGGAAATACTTTACGAGGTTCGAACCGATGCCAAGACCCGGCGCACCACCAAGGTGCCCCTTTTGCTAAAGAAAAGAGCGGTTCTTACCGGCGATCGTCTTACCGATGCCCGGGTTCAGATAGATTCACGTTTCAACGAGCCTTACGTCAGCATTAGCCTGGATCGCAAGGGGGCCCGTATTTTTGAAAGGGTAACCGGTGAAAATATAAACAAACGCCTGGCTATCGTCCTGGACAATACCGTCTATTCAGCTCCGGTTATCCAGGATAAGATTTCAGGCGGTCAGGCCAGAATAACCGGCAGTTTCACCATGGATGAGGCCCGGGATCTGGCCATTGTTTTGCGGGCCGGTGCCTTACCGGCTCCAGTTCAAATTATTGAGGAAAGAACAGTTGGCCCATCATTGGGAACCGACTCCATCCGCATGGGGCTGATATCCATGCTGGTAGGCGGGTTGATAGTAGTTTTTTTCATGGTGTTTTATTACAAGGTCTCAGGCCTGATTGCAGATGTGGCTCTGTTGCTCAACATCCTGCTGATTGCAGCCGGCCTGGCGGGCTTTCAAGCAACCCTCACTCTGCCCGGTATCGCCGGTATCATTCTTACCATTGGCATGGCCGTCGATGCCAACGTTCTTATTTTTGAAAGAATACGGGAAGAACTAAGGCTGGGCAAAACCCCCTTCTCAGCAGTTGAAGCAGGTTTTGATCGGGCATCGTTGACAATCCTCGATGCGAATATAACCACCCTTATCGCAGCCCTGGTTCTTTTTCAATTCGGTACCGGCCCGGTAAAGGGTTTTGCGGTGACCTTGAGTTTGGGTGTTGTGGCAAGCCTGTTTACGGCCCTGATAGTTTCTAGAACAATATTCAATTACCTGCTCAGTGGTCGCCGCATAAAGACATTGAGTATTTAACAGGGTGTTGAAAATCATGGAAAGTACGGCTGATGCAAAAACAAAATGAAGCTATAAAGCAAGATTATTGAGTTGTCTTTCTGTAACAGCTTCAACCCTGCAAAATTACAGTGCGGAAGTTTTTCAACAAACTGTTAGTTTCGGAAACAGCTTTGATCAACAAGGCGCTTAATACAGCGCCGCCGAGGAATGCACCATGCAGTTTATCAAGTCGGATATCAATATAGATTTCATCGGAAAACGAACTCTTGCATTCGGTCTTTCGGCCCTGATGATCGTCATCAGCATAATCACTCTGGTGGTCCATAAAGGGCCTCGTTACGGAATTGATTTTGCCGGCGGAACACTGATTCAGGTAAAATTTCAGCAACCAGTCAAAATCAATGCCATAAAAAAAGGCCTTTCTAAAATCGGAATGTCCACAGCATCCGTCCAGGTATTCGGAGAAAGACAGGACAACGAGTTTTTGATCCGGACAGATAAGTCGACGGCCAAGGCCGACAGCCTTAGTTCAGAAGTGGCAAGCGCCCTGCAGCAATCAACCGGTCAGGAAGCTCAAATCAGGCGGGTTGAAATGGTGGGTCCCCAGGTTGGCAAGGATTTACGGGAAAAAGCTCTTTTTGCCATCTTTTTTTCACTGTTGTTCATTACAATTTACATATCCGGACGCTTCGAATTAAAATGGCTGCTGAGTGGAGTGGTGGCCGCCGCCCTGATGGGCGCTGTCTACTTCCTGTCACTTTTCAAGGTCAGCGTGCCGTTCCTGATTTTGGCCGCCCTGATCATTTCTTTGATAATTTTTTGGTTCCTGGGGCTCAAATATGCCATGGGCGCTATCGTGGCCTTGATTCATGATGTGACCATAACTGTTGGTATTTTTTCCATCTTCAATAAAGAATTCAGCCTTCCCATTATCGCCGCCCTGTTGACAATCATCGGGTATTCGCTAAACGATACGATAATAGTTTTTGACCGTATCCGTGAAAATCTGCGACGCAACAGGAAACAAACCCTTGAAACTACTCTAAACCGCAGTATCAACGAGACCCTGTCACGAACCATTTTGACGTCCCTTACCACCCTGGTGGTGGTCATTGCCTTGTTTGTTTATGGCGGTGGAATAATCCACGATTTTGCCTTCGCCCTGATGGTTGGCATCGTGGTCGGTACTTATTCTTCCATATTTGTGGCAAGTCCGATCTTACTTGCCTGGCAGGGTAAAAAATAATCAGGCCATGGGCCCGCTCCTGCCATGGTTGATTCTAAAAAGTATCCCCGGTCTGAATAACAAGGCCTATCTGAGCCTGGTGGAAGCTTTTGGCTCGCCCCAGGCTGTTTTGAAGGCCGCACCTGCTGCTCTTGAACGTGTGAACGGAATATCACGACAACTGGCGACTTCAATCGCCAGCTACCGTCCTCCTGCATGGATACGCGAGGAACTTGCAACTGTCCAAAGGGAAAACTACAAAATCTTTACAATTCAAGATGGTGATTATCCTTGCCTTTTACGGCATATCGCAGATCCGCCTCCGGTTCTCTATGTTAAAGGCACAATCCATTGCCATGAACCGTCTGTTGCCATTGTGGGATCGCGTATGGCAACAAGATACGGATTGCAGGTTGCCGAGAGCCTCGCCCGCGACCTGGCTCAACAAGGATGGACCGTTGTAAGTGGTCTGGCACATGGAATTGATGCAGCCGCCCACAAGGGTGCCCTTAAAGCGGGAGGAAGGACCATTGCCATCCTGGGAACGGGAATAAATGTAATATATCCTAAAAATAACAAGGAGATATATGACAAAATCCCTCAAAGTGGAGCCCTCGTATCTGAATTTTTCCTTGACACAGAACCAAAGGCGCATCATTTTCCCGTCCGTAACCGGATTATCAGCGGTATTTGCTACGCAACAGTTGTTGTTGAAGCTGCACGCCGAAGCGGGGCCTTGATTACGGCCCGTCTGGCACTTGAACAAGGTCGCGAGGTTTTTGCTGTGCCGGGCAATATCAATTCGGCTGCCAGCAAAGGTACCCATTTGCTTATCCGTCAGGGAGCAATCCTTGTGGAAAATGCCGACCAGATAATTTCCGAACTGGCAGCTCAGGTCGAACCCGGCTCCTTGCGCGCTGAGGCCGACCCAGCCGGCAGCCATAAATCAATGCCGGTTAAATTGGAATCGGAAGAGAAAAAAGTGTACGAGTTGATCGATGTTTACCCGATACATATCGATGAAATCGCCAACCAGTGCAGTCTTGATCCAGGACGCCTGGCTGCAGTTTTAATGCAACTTGAATTGAAAGGCATAATTGCCCGGAGCCCGGGTAAATATTTTCAACGCGTATGAAATAGCATTGCATTTATAATACGTAAGAACGCAATTCCCAAGCAATCCAAACAGAGGTAGAATGTGAGCGATAAACCACTGGTAGTTGTAGAATCACCGACAAAGGTTCGCACCCTGCGCAAATATCTGGGATCTGACTTTAACGTAGTGGCTACTGTCGGACATATCAAAGACCTGCCCACCAGGGAAATAGGGATAGATATAGAGAACGGATTCAAACCAAAATACAGAAATATTCGTGGCAAGCAAAAAGTAATCACAAATCTTCGTAAAGCCGCCGGAGACACCAAAGACGTCTACCTGGCACCTGACCCGGACCGGGAAGGTGAAGCCATAGCTTGGCATACCATGCAGGTACTTAAGAAAAAAGGGCGGCGTTTCCATAGGGTGTTGTTTCATGAGCTTACCCGCAATGCCATCCAAAAAGCCATGCAATCTCCTGAAGACTTGAATAAAGCCAAGTACGAAGCTCAACAGGCAAGAAGGATTCTAGACCGGCTGGTGGGTTATCAAATTTCTCCCCTTTTATGGAAAAAGGTCAAGGGCGGTCTCAGTGCCGGAAGGGTGCAATCTGTGGCTGTCCGAATTATCTGTGAACGTGAACGGGCAATTCAGCAGTTCGTTCCCCAGGAATATTGGTCCATCAGCGCATTTTTGGAAGGGTCAAACCCACCGCCCTTCGCAGCCAAGCTGGTTAAAGAAAACGGCAAAAAGATAAATCTTCCGGACAAAAAGACAACTGATCAGGCAGTTG
>JALVQM010000460.1 GCA_027025615.1 Desulfobacteraceae bacterium
TGCCTTCCGGATAGACTGGAAGGATCACGGTGATGTTATGCGGGACTGCGGGTGGCCGGAAATCAGGAAAGAAATGCGTGTTCGCACGGCCATCGACAGGCGGTTTCTGACGGCCGGAGATTCTGAGCTGTTCGCATATGAAATGACTGTTCCGGATGAAAATTATTGGATGGCAAGTATTTCGTTGCCCGAAATGTGCGGCAAAGAATCAGGTCCCCAGTTGGCCTCCCTGCTGAAGCACGGGATATTGGGACTTGGGAAAACAAAGATCCCGGTTGACATTACAATGCTGCCTGCCGGCAGCGTAAAGAAAAGATGGACTTCAAACCCGGCACCAAGGGACGGCCTGTGGGTGATAACCCTTCAGACACCAGCCATACTGGCCGATCCCCACCTAAGCCGCAATGACTTGCTTGGAGCATATGCAGAGGCGTGGAATGAGCTTTCCAACGGCAGTTTGCGCCTTATACGCTGTTTTGCCAGGCAGCGCCTTGCCGGTGGAGAATATCTTTTCAGACGCTTTCAGAAAGACGGCAAGAAGGCATATTACCCCTGGTTATTGACTGTCGAAGGTTCCGTCTTTGTCCTTGAGCCGGAAGATGAAAAGCAGGAGGAAGCCGGCGACAAGATAAGCAACTGGCTTGAAAACGGGCTCGAGCTACCCCTGTGGGCGAAGAAAAGGTACGCGGTTTCAAAAAGTGGAGAAAGCTTGGAAGGTGACCACTGGCGGGCCAACCCGTTCATTGCGACCAACGGCTATGGTGAAATTGCAGTAAACCTTGATGTCCATTGGGAATGTTACCCACCGGATGATATCAGGGAAGATATCGACGGGATCGGCAAGGAGGGTCAAGATGGCCGATAAAAAGAATGATGTCCGTTGGAAATTCAGAACCCGCTGGATGATAGAGGGCTACTTGCATACGGTCTCAAGCCTTTGTGTCGGCAATGGTGAAACGACCACCCATCCAGAGCTGGAGGCCGATGGAGAGCCGGTGGATATAAACAGTGTGGCTACCGACTGCGAGGGCCGGCCGTATATTCCCGGTTCCACATTGAAAGGCTGCCTGAGGGACTGGAGCAGTAGTCATTTGAAAGAAGATGACAACGGTTGCCGACAGTTCCTGGAAAGAATTTTTGGCCGCGGGCCATCGGGCGACGGCCGGAAGGATGAATCCCGGGCCGGGCGGGCGGAATTTTGGGATGCCTGCATAGAGTACTGCCGTTTTGATTTAGCTTCCCCCCTGCCTTGTTGGGACCTGGAGCGCCAGACTTACGTGGACACACGCGTGGCAATCGACAGGGATACCCGTACTGCCCTGGAACGCAAGCTGATCCACGCTGAGCTGGTCCCGCCCGGTGTGACTTTCAAGGTGACCATATCAGGTCCCCTGGCTGACAACAAAGATGTGGGTATGTTGCTGGTGGCCCTTGAAGCCTTCAACGCCCACGATGAGCCGATACTGATCGGCGCCAAGACGGCCAATGGTTGCGGCAGGATGTGCTGGCAATTGAAAGAGGTAAAAAAATTCGGTCGCGAACAAGCCCTTGAGTGGTTGAAGCAACCAACACGCTCGATGGCCGAAATGGCCATGCAATCTTTGCACGTCAATCAAATTGACAAGCTGATTAAAGAAGGCCGCAAGGCTTTTTGCCGGGATCGCGGGCCTTCTGAGGTCTTCGATGTTTGCCTTGATTTCGAAGGTCCTTTCCTGGTCAACGATCCGCCCGGCAAGTCGGAAAGCGAACAAGAGGCGAAGCAAAAAACATCCGGTGACTGCTACACGCAGATGGCCAATCATAAGCCCCTGCTGGATCACAGGGGGTGTCCCAGGTTGCCGGCAAGCTCCCTGCGCGGGGCCCTCAGGGCCCAGGCAGAGCGCATAGTCCGTACTTTGGGCGGGCATTGCTGTGACCCGGCAAACCCGTGCGGCCCGCTATATGACAAGGACCAGATGGATTCCCAGCTATGTATTGTCTGTTGCCTGTTCGGAGGAGCTGGCTGGAAATCACCCTTGCAGATAAACGAATTCAGGTTCGTATCAGGTTCGATCAGGCAGAAACACCAGGACTTTGTAGCCATTGACAGGTTCACCGGAGGCGCAAAGCTGAGGGCCAAGTTCGATGCCTGCTATTTTTACAAGCCATCCCTGGCCGGCAAAATAATATTTGACCACCACAGGTTGCCCCCGGCACTCGGGGAAAAGGCAAGAGCCCTTTTGATCTTGGTGCTGCGTGACCTGGTTGATGGAGACATAACACTCGGTTTCGGCAAGGCCAAGGGATTCGGGCGGTGCCGGGCGGAGATCAAGAATTTTGAAAACCTGGATTTCAAAAAGCAGCTCGAAGAACTTTTAGCTTCAATATCCAGCAACAACGATCAGGTGTCCATGGAAGCAGCGGCAGGCTCCAGGCGCAGGCCGGACAAGACAGATGAAACAGAAGCCAAAGAGGCGGCCAAAAAGCCTTCCTGGGATGGAAGTTTCCACAACCCATACCATTTCATACCGCTATGCAAGCCCGATTGTTCGCAATGGCTGCCCAGGCAGGCTTTGCATGGCGACGATGGCGCTCTGCGCCACCACGGCCACGGCAGGTATGTTGATGGCAGTGAGATTTACAGTGGGCGCATTCTTTGCCGCCTGGAAACAAGAACGCCCATATTTATAGGAGGGCGAAGAACGCCAAAGGAAAGCCCGCAGGAAATAGAGCCTTTCTACCTTGAAGACCGGTTGGCTATTCCGGCAAGCTCTTTGCGGGGGATGCTTTCCTCGCTGGCGGAAGCGGCAAGCTGCTCAAGCCTGAGGGTACTGGAAAACAAGGCCCTGTCGGTCCGCATGGATTATAAGAAGCCTCTTAGCAAGAGGGGGATGCTGGTAAAAGATGAAGGCAGGCTGAAAGTCTATCCCCTGGGAGATTTGAAGTCCTGGAAACTTAAGCTGGACGATAAAATCTCCATCGATGACAGTACAGACAGCCTCAAGCGGCACGCTTGCAAATTGGATTTTGAC
>JALVQM010000461.1 GCA_027025615.1 Desulfobacteraceae bacterium
CAAGCGTTTGGCTATATCCACCGGATTAGAAAAATTATTCCTGCAATTAGCAATATCCAGAATAAAAACATGAAGATCATACCAAATCCTCCCATTGACCAGCCGCCTGTCATCCAACGCCCCATGTGGCCGTTACCAAAGCCCATAGAGTAGGCAAAAGATTGGCTGGAGAAATAACTTGCAAATCCAAAAGTTATCATGAAGACAATCATGGCTACAGTTGACCAGTGACCCGGTGTCCATTTGCTTCTGCCGAAATTTTTGCCATCGGCAGAACTGCTACCGGGTTTAGTGGTGATTGTATTTCTGATTTGAATTTTCATATTGAACCACCCCGTTTAATTTTAAAAGAGTATTTTTTTGAGCCGGTTTTCTATTGTTGTTAAATTTTCTTCTATCCCCAGGGCCTTTCAATTACGGCATAGAGCGTCCATCAGTGTAAGGATACACCTGATGTCCACCGGCCGGATTCATATGGGAATCATAGTTGCTTCCACAATAATTGTTGTGGCGGCTGTAACCGTGTCCATGATACCCGTGGCCTAGTCCGCATCCGGCAAAGAGCAATGCACCAAGGACTATGACCAGGGCAAACAGGATCGTCATTGATTTTTTCCGAGAATGTTTTTTCATGTCAGTTCCTTTCTTTTATTATATCTTTCCAATGTTGCCGAAAATTCTGTTGAGTTTTCCAGGGCGACGGTTTGCCGCCGCCCTGGGCGGATCTGCTATAAATTATGCTTTTAATACCAGCAGTATCCACCGTAGTGTGGGCCGTAGCCCATGGTCCATTCATGGTTCATGTGACCAAGCCTGAAAAAGTCTCTCAAGTCCCTGGGCAACTTTGCTGCAAAGTCCAGGCGTTTTTGCTCTAAGTTGTTTTGAAGTTGCGAAACTTCTTTCTGCAGTTTTGTAACCCTGGCAGAATCAGGGCTGGGCTTATCCAGTTCGCTCTGGAGGGCGAGCTGTTTCTCATATAGCTTTTGACGTGTTTTCCGAGTCGCTTGAAAAAAGGCCAGCCGCTGCTGGGTCAGTTGTTCCGTTTGAGTCGCCGGGAAATGTCCCATATCATTGGTTCCTCCGTGAAAGCCGGGTCCTGCCATGTAGCCGTACCCGTAATCCCAGCAGGCAAGAGCCATACTGGAAAGCCCGAAAACCGAAAGTATTACAAGAATCATGACCATTTTGATGTTGCGTTTCATTTTGTTCCCCCTATTTTGGTTTTTCTTGGTTCATGTTTGCAGAAGCGGCCGCTTTCCGGAGCATATTGCACCTTGTTGCCTATTATCCTAAGCATGGGGGATGCCAACCAGATTAAAAAGTGATATTTGATGGGTTAACTCATAGAAATAAAAGACTGAAAAATTTATGGAGCATCAGGTGCCAGGCTGCCTGGCGAGAATTTGGAAAAGGCAGGTGTTTATAAATTACCCAGATTGTGGGTTATGACTTATTTGATGTTTCCAAACTACACAATTTGTTTAAAACCGGTATCAGGTAAAGGTTTGAACCTGTTTTAGCTTATTCCATAATTCTTCAGTTTTTTATGGAGGGTTTTTCGGGTAATTCCAAGCTTACGGGCGGCCTTGCTTTTATTGCCGCCGCTGGCCTCGAGGGTAGCCAGGATGGCTTCTTTCTCGATCTCAGCCAGGGGACGGTTGGCGGCAATAGGGATTGCAGGGGCCCAGTCATGATTTTCGGCATAGTTGTTTTTGATTGTATCAGTTAATTCCTTGTCTGTTATGTATTCTCCAAGCAGAAGAATGACTGCCCTTTCAATTGTGTTTTCAAGTTCCCGTATATTCCCCGGCCAGTTGTATTTGAGTAACATGTCCATTGCCAGTGGTGAAAATCCCTTGACCACCTTGTTGTTGCTCAAGGAATATTTTTTGAGAAAATACTGGGCCAATATGGGTATATCTTCCTGACGTTCGCGTAAGGGTGGAATGCGGAGGGCAACAACGTTCAAACGATAGTAGAGGTCTTCGCGGAATTTGCCCTTTTTCACTTCCTGGTCCAGGTCGCGATTGGTGGCAGCTATTATGCGTACGTCTACGCTGAGTGTTACTTCGCCACCGACACGCTGAATTTCTCTTTCCTGGATGACGCGCAAAAGCTTGGCTTGCATTGCAGGTGATGTCTCGCCTATTTCATCCAGAAAGATTGTGCCCTTGTCGGCTTGCATGAAGCGGCCTTCGCGGCGTTTGTCAGCCCCGGTGAAGGCTCCTTTTTCATGGCCGAAAAGTTCTGATTCAAGCAGGGTTTCGGTAAGGGTTGCACAATTAATAACTACCAAGGGGTATTTGCTGCGTTTGCTGTTGTAATGGATAGACTTGGCGACCAGCTCTTTGCCGGTACCGCTTTCTCCGGTTATCAAAACGGTCGCCTCTGAAGGGGCCACCATCCTGAGCATATCCAACAGGTCTTTCATAGCTTGACTATTGCCCACGATGTTGCCCAGTTCATAATCAGAACTCAGTTTTGATTTCAGAGTTTCATTTTCCACCTTGAGGCCGGAATGTTCCAGGGCCCGTTCAAGCGTTATCTTCAGCACTTCAAAGTCAAGCGGTTTGGTAAGGTAATCGTATGCCCCCGCCTTAAGGGCCTGGACCGCTGAATCAACTGATGAATAGGCGGTCATGATCAATACAGGAATTGATGGATTGTAGCGTTTGATCTTACGCAAGGCCTCAATACCGTTCATGTTGGCCATACGAACATCCATTAGAATCAGTGCAAATGGTTTTGCTTTTACAATTTCAACAGCGCTGCTGCCGTCATCGGCGGTGGTAACACCATAATTCCAGCTTTTAATAATTGTCTGGAGTGTTTTTAAATGATTTTGATCATCGTCCACTATCAGGATTTTTGCAGGTTCTGTTGCAGTCATGGTATTCTCGTTATAGCTGAGGTTGTTTTTCAACGGGCAGAATAATTGATACGGTTGTTCCCTTACCAACTTTGCTGTGTACCTTGATCTGCCCCTTATGGGCTTCGACGATCTTATGCACGATCGCCAAGCCAAGTCCGGTGCCCTTGGGCTTGGTAGTAAAATATGGATCAAAGATTTTATTTATCTTGTCAGGATATATTCCGTTGCCGTTGTCCTGGATTCTAATATCAATATTGCCGTTATTGGTTATGCTATCGGAAATTGTAAGGCGACCTCCATCCTTCATTGCCTGCAAGGCATTGAGCAGCAAATTCAAAAAACATTGACTCAGCCGATCTGGATCCACTTTTGCCTCAATGGGGGCCTTGCTTAAGTTAAGTACGATTTCAACGTTATTTTCTGTTGCTTCCTGCTGGACCAATTTCACTGAATGTTTTAAAAGTTCGTTTATTTCGGTAGGCTTGAGATTCAGTTGGGTGGGGCGGGCAAATTCAAGCAGTTCACCGATTACTCTGCTCAATCGATCAACTTCTTCAATCATGACCCCGGCAAGCTCTGCATCTTCACTGCCGTTTTTGAATTTGCTTTTATAATATGAAGCTATCCCCTTAATGGAACTCAACGGGTTTCTGATTTCATGGGCTACGCCGGCTGCAAGCTCCCCAATAGCTGCCAGTTTTTCTTTGCGGCGTACTTCATCCTGCAAACGGCGCACTTCACCCAGATCTTTTAAAATAAGCACCTGTCCGACAAAATCTCCCTCCTTATTGATTATTTGGGCGGCACTGATGCTAAGGGGAACCATTTTACCCTCAACAAATTCACATTCCATTTCATGCTCGTAAATTTGCCGGCCAAGTTCCAGAATGTTTTTCAGTCCGCAGAATTGACTTGGCAGGATAATGTCAGGGTCTTTCCCCTGTGCTTTAGAAAAATCGAGACCTGTTATTTGTTCGGCGGCCCGGTTATAAAATGATATCTTGCCGTTTTTGTCCGTGGCGATTAATCCAACAGGCAGGCTTGCCACAATCTGGTCAGCAATGGCGCTTGTGTCCTGTAATGATTTATGGGCGGAGCGGTAACTTTCCATCCAGAACATCGAGAAAAATCCGGCCAGCCCCAAAATTACCAATACCACTGATATGACAATGGTATTGCGGGCATCTTCTCTGCGCCCCTCTTCAAAGGGCAGGGGATTCAACCCTACCAATATTATCTTATTGCCTATGTCAGAGGCAGTGGGAAAGCACCAGTTGTGATTTGATTGCATAGCCTTGCGGTGTTGCGGCATATGACCGGTGAACCTGCCATCCCGGCTGTCACAGTTGGACAGGGGTTGAAAATAGCGATAAACTTCAAATGACCTCTCTTGCCGGTCTGTTTTTTTAAGGTGCCATTTAATTTTTGCCGAAGGTTTAAAATCTGATTTATTATCTCCGATATTGATTCTTGAGCCTATGAGGTTTTTTCTGCTGCTGGCCAGAACCAGGCCCCGGCTATCGGTTATAGTTATATAAAGTACATCAGGGAGCAAGGCGGTTTCCTGCACAAGGGCCTGGATTTGCTCGCCACCCCACATCATCTCCATCATCCCTGTCCGAGTCCCGGCTTCCACCGCCTTGATGATGGCGGCCCCCTTTTCGCTGAGAATACGGGACATGTATTTTTTTTCACGGCTGTAATTTTGGAATGCCAATACCAGGACAACGACCAGCAGGATGATTACCGATCCAATTATTATCCAGGGCGAGGAATACAGATGTCGGCGTTGATTTTTTTGAACTTTGTTAATCATTTTACCCCCGAAAGCGGCTGAATCTTTTTGAAGATATCCATAATTGGGTATTTTGTAAACAATATCCCATTTTTTTAGTCAAAAGTGAGTCATAACTTCCCACAAGTGTCCTGAAAAAGAGCCATGTATATGTAAGGGCCAATGGTCGCATCTTTATGTTGTAAATTTCCAGACGGTTATGCCGGTGGCACAGATATTGATAATAATCATGGCAACAGCTTTACTCCAGTACCAGTATACAAGGAGGGATAAACATGTGGGGATGTGATTTTTCAGCATTTCAATCAGGATGGCTTCCAGGTGTTTTCTGGCCTTTACTATTATTTTTCCTGATGATTTCGCTGATAGTGATTGTGCTGATCCTGGCTCTCAAATACCGGGCCAAAAATGTTGGAGCAACCAGGGATCGTAACGATTCTCTTTCAATTTTGAGTGCACGGTTTGCCAGGGGCGAGATATCAAGGGATGAATTTGTAAAGATGAAACGTTTGTTGGCCGGACAGTAACTTTAAATCCTTTAAAAGGCAATGGTTGAAAAACGGAGGTAAATTATGACTGAAAATAAAAAAAATCAAAATAATGGCAATCCTGAAAACGAAGCCGGCCGGGCAGACAACAACAGCGTTGATCCCCTGGCAAGTTACCTGGAAGGTATGGGTACCGCTACGGCCAGGATCCTGATTGATAAGCATGTAGATAATGACGCATTGGAAAGATTGGGAATAAAAGAGTTGCGAAATACCGGCCGTTATTACATTGCGAAAATCATCGAGTCAGACGGAACATTGATTGACGAGGTGTTGATTGACAAACAATCAGGCAAGATCCAGTCGCTTGGCCGCAGGAAAAAGTAACTCGACGTCCAGTGAAAGTGAAGCAAATGACAACTTCGTGTAAAACCACCTTCAAAGCTGGTGATGTGCTTGGCGATAAATGGATAATCCTGGAATTTATCGCCAAGGGGGGTATGGGTGAGGTTTATCGGGCGCATCAGGTTAACCTCAACCGTGATGTGGCTATAAAAGTTGTGTCACGGCAGTGGCTTGAGTCACTTGAAGATGGTGATGAAGAAGCCGAAAATATAGTGCAGCGGTTCAGGCGCGAAGTACAGGCCATGGCCCAAATCAGTCATCCCAATATTTTGCAGGTTTTTGATCAAAACTCTAGTGTGGTTACCCGTTGTGACAAACAGGTGCCGATTGAATATATTGCCATGGAATATATTCCAGGGGGATCTTTGCGCGAAACCATGTCAGAAGATGGTTTTTATCCTGATGAAAAGGCTGTGAAAGACTGGGTAAGGCAATACTTTATGCCTGTGCTTGGTGGGGTGAAAGCCCTTCATGAGGCTGGAATCGTGCACCGTGATCTGAAACCTGAAAACATCCTGATGGATGGCGATATTGCCAAGATAGCCGACTTCGGGCTGGCCCGTTCAAGTAATTTCAAGCCCGTCACCAAATCCGTGGACATAAAAGGCTCACCCCAATACATGTCGCCTGAACATTTTTTCGATTTCAAAAGAGCAGATCAACGGGCCGACGTTTATTCCCTTGGCAAGATCCTTTTCGAAGCCGTCCAGGGGCGGATCAAGACCGGTACCTCTTTGTTTAAAAGTGTAAGCCTGAGTACTGCCGAAGCGCCGTTTTTTGAAAGACTGAACAAGATAATTCAGCAGGCAACGGCTGAAAGCAGAGAGGAGCGGATCAAATCCATCCATGAATTGCTGGGCCAGCTTAATATTCTGCTGGATGATTATGAAACAGGCAAACTGGAGGTTAAGCCTGTTGAGCCCCCAAATACTTCCAGGTTCCACAATCCCAAATTGATATGGAGCGGTATTGGCATTACAATTTTGTCATTGCTGCTGATGACGGCTTGGCATTTTATGGGGGAACCGGGACTGGAGGCGCTGAACCGGGGCAAAACTGCCAAGACGTCAAGTCAAATTCAGCCCGGGAGCCGGGAAAACCAGGATTTGCCGGAAAACAAAAAGAGCTCTTTTTGGGCGGAACACGTTGGCAAACAGCTAGCTATTGCAGGTGGATTGTTTTCTGTCCCTGAGGCCGCAGGCTTGACGATTGGAAGTCCGGTCCAGGTAGAATCTTTTTCAATGGATGAATTTTTGGTTACGAACCAGCAGTTTGTCGATTTTTTAAACCACAACATTTCCAGGATTGGGGTCGAAGACAAAGTGGTTAAAGGTGACGGTGTAAACTGGATCTTTCTTGGGCAGGTACATGCCGGTTATGAGCCAATAATCTATCGCAACGGGAAATTCCATGTCTCCGATCCGACCATTACTTCCAGTCCGGTTTTACGAATTACAGGTTACGGGGCAACTGCATTTGCAAGCTTTTTCGGAAGACGGCTGCCTACTGATATTGAACTTTTGTATGTAATGGCAGAAGGCGGAGGGATCAGTGAGCCAAGCCCTGAAAGATCACAATCGTCATCATCATGGGACATGGAAAACATGATGAACATGATGCACAAGGGAAATTATGAGAATCGCTCATGGCGAACGACCGATACGGAGCAGCGGCAATCCCGGGATTTAGGAAATGGGGTGCATTCTTCCCAGTTGAGCAGGCCTGCCGCAGCATACACTCCCAACAGGCTGGGCCTACGGGGGCTGAACCAGGGAATCGGTGAATGGGTGTTGAAAAGCAAGTTCGATGCTTCCGGAAAAGCTGTAGCTATAAATGATAAATATGCAGTAGTAGGTGGAGTGGAGGGGAGCACAAATCAGGGCCGTTCTGTTGCCGGCGTTGTTGAGCGTTTAGCATGGGAAGGCTTTGAAGAAATAGGATTCAGAACAGTAAAAAGTGTTCGCCAGTGATCCTGTGGATAAATTACACTTGTATTGTATCCTGCCGGCTTGAAAGTCAGGCCTGCTTTTGCCAGGCAAGGCCTCCATATTCCCCGGGCTGGTATGCAGCGGTCAAAAACCATAATAAAAGCCACGACCGGCGGCCGGTTGCAGAACAATCAATAATAAACAGGCTGTCCTACTAACTATAGTCGATTACCTGGCCGTCGAATAGAATCAGGATCGGACCATTTCCCTTGCGTTGCAGGCTTACGTTTTTTTGTCCTGCCACCCAATTCCGGCCAGTTACTTCTCAAAAACCCGAAGTCGAATGATTCCAGGGCGCTTTTCAATAAAGTTATTTCATCTTCCAGGTCCTGTTCCCGGACCTCGGCTCTTAAACAGCGTGAGATGTCCTGGTTGTACCGTCGATGCAGGGCGGTTTCGATGCAATGTCTGGAAAGATCAAGATCGATTTGAATATTTCGCATTAGCCCTGGGCTCCTGGGAAGCGTCCTGCCTTATCGTTTAACCTGCCCTTATGGCTGACCAATATGATTTGGGGTAAGTTTTCTGTCAATTGCCGGAAAAAGACCGGTTATGGGACTTTTGTTTGACCATCTAAACAAGCCTGGCTGCCGGCCAGGTGACGGACCTGAGCCTGGATAGAATATTGAGGCGGGAAATAACCGTCATACAAAGGCCATGGAACAAATCAGAAAAGAGCCTCATTCCGCCTTCCAGGGTCTTTGTCTTTGATTATTCGCACCGGCGAAAGGATATAAGATAAGAAAAGATTCTTTAGGTATCTGATGAGCATGGCAACGAACTTAGAAGCGGTCATTAACCTAAAGCCCTGAAGTATGCCTTACAGACAAGAATGGAATAAAAAATAAGATGTATTCAGGCTTACGGAACGTACCAGACGGCCTGCATGTGCGCCAGGGAATTACAATTTTTCAATGGTTACGGCGCATATTTTCGTTTCCGGGATGCCGGCAACCGGGTCGCTGGCGTTGTTGGTCAATACATTGGTCGGACAGTCGCTGAAATGAAACGTCATATTCAACAAGCCGGAGGGTATCCGGTCCGTCAGTTCTGCACGCGCTTTTACCACCCCCCTGCGTGAAATTACTTTTACCATCTCCCCGTTTTCAAGACCGAGGTTGACCGCATCATCGGGATTTATCTGAAGGCGTTCATGGGGCCGAAGTTGATTCAGTCCGTCTACCCGGCCTGTCATGCTGGATGTATGATAGTGATACAGGCTTCTTCCGGTTGTCAGGATAAAAGGATAAGCTTCATCAGGAAGTTCGGCAGACGGTTTGTAGCGCAGCGGCATGAATCGGCCACGGCCGCTGGACGTGGCGAATTTTTCATAATGGAGAAACCTGGTACCTGCATGATCCACTGCCGGGCAGGGCCATTGCAGTCCCTGTTTTTCCAGCCTAGCGTATGAAATTCCGGCATATTGTGGGACAAGACCGGCAATTTCCTGCATAATTTCCTCCGGCCCGGAATAATGAAACCCTTTAGCCCCCATCCGGCGGGCCAGTTCACAG
>JALVQM010000462.1 GCA_027025615.1 Desulfobacteraceae bacterium
GATTGTTCCGGTGACCTTGAGATTATCCATGGCAGGGATTACCACCTGAACCTTGTCACCCAGGCGTACGGCCTGGATATGGCGTTCAGGAAGGACCAGGTCTGCGCAGTACAGTCCCTTGCGTTCGATGGTCAAAAAAGGAGTGCCCGGGGAGGCAAGGTCCCCGACACTGATCATCTTGGCGGTAATCCGGCCGTCATAAGGAGCCCTGATGTAAGCGTCCTTTTTGCTCACAGCGGCGGCAGCCACAGCCGCCTGGGCTTCCTGGACCCGGTGGCGGGCAGCATCCACCATGGATTCGGCCTGGGCCAGGCTGGCCTGGGCCTGCCTGTGGCGGGATTCCACCTCGTCGAATTCCTGCTGTGAAACCGAGTTTTCTTGAAGCAATTTAAGGTAGCGCTTGTAAGTTGTTTTTGCCAGCCGGGCAGCAGCACGGGCGGCGTCACGCGCAGATTCCGCCGATGCCTTGGCTTGCAAAGCCTCTTTCAGGGAGGCCTTGGCCCTGTCAAGTTGGGCGCTGACCTGGCGCTGGTCGATGACCACCAACAGGTCTCCTTTTTTAACTAAATCGCCTTCTCGCACGTTGACTGCCCGTACAGTTCCCATGAGCTTGCTTGAAAGCGTGCTGGCTGTACGAGGCACCAGAGTGGCAACCGCTTCGTATATGAGTGGCTGCTGGGAAATCTTGGCCTCGGCTATCGGTGCCTTGACTGTTTTAGAGGGGGCTTTAGAACTGTTGCCTGGAGAAATCTCGTCTCCGCAGCCTGAAAGGCCGATAACGGCCGCGAGCAGGATCATCAATACTGGGTATTTACGCATGGGTTTGCCTCCCGGTTATGCTGAAGCAGGCATTGTCGCAAGAGACGCTTTAACACAATGTCTGTTAAGGTGGTAGACACCTGGCCACTGCTCTCCTGAGCCCGGATCAGCAATAGAAAACCTGTTATGTTTAAATGTAGTTTACAGCGCCATCTTACCTGAAGTTTTCATTTATAATCCCCGCTGCCAGGGCCAGCTGCACACGGGCAACTTTGTAATCATGCAAGGCCTTGAAATGAGATGTACGGGCTTGCTGCCTGGCTACTTCTGAATCCAGCAGGCTGACCATGGGCAGTAAACCGCTGCGGTAACGATTGGTAACTATCCGCAGTCCTTCGCTGGCTTGTTCAACAGCTGTAGCTGCAACATTTATCCGTTGCCAGGCGCTCCGGGCGTTGTAATAAGCCTGCCTGGTTTCGACCCTTACGGCCAGTTCCTTTTCCTGGATAATGGCCTGGAGACGTCTTAATTCAGTCCTTGCCATGTTTTCTTCGGACGAAATGCGCAGGCCGTTGAACAGGTTGATGCTCAGTCCGGCTCCAATGGTATAATTGTCTTCGCTTTCATCGAAATTTTCGGTGTTAATCTCATAGCTGCCCCGCAGGAAAAGCTGGGGCATGTGGCCACTGCGGGCCTGGCCGATACGATCTTTGGCAGCCGAGCGTTGCAGTCGCAGAAGGGCAAGGTCTCCGCGGTTTGCCAGAGCCATTTCAATCCAGTGTTCCAGGGTCCCCTCCGGTGGAATACATTTTTTAAAGGCTCCCACCGGTACCACCGGTGTTGACGCCGGCCGGCCCATGGCAGCGTTTAGTCTGGCCTTGGCGATTTCTATGTTGCTTTCAGCGGCCAGTTTTTGCTGTCTCAGTTCGGCTATCCTTACCTGGGCCCGCAGCAGGTCACTTTTGACCACAAAGCCTCCGGCATAGCGGTTTTCGGCCACACGCAAGTGCTCTTCGGCGGTTTGCAGGGCCTGGTTAATGACTTTCAGGTTGGATTCGGCCAGCAGCAGGCCCACAAAAGCCATGGCGGTTTTGGCCACCACAACCTGTTTACCCCGTTCAAATGCCAGGTTGGCCATTTCCAGTCCTTTGCGGGACCTGCGCAATCCGATCCAGCTACGTCCTCCGTCGAACAGGGACCATTGAAAGGTCAGGGCGGTGTTGAAATTATTGATCGCATCAGGGTCATTGAGCCGGTTGGGATCAAAATCCTGGTTGGTTATTGCCCCCTGGTTTAACTTGGTACCGAAAGCCCACAGAGGACTGTTTGTGTGGCTGAAATTTTCGCTGATATCAATCCGCGGCAGAAGTCCGGACCGGGCCCGTACTATGCCTGATTCGGCAGCTTCTATTTGGCTGCGGGCACTTTCTATTCTTGGATTTTGGACAACGGCAATCTTCAGGGCCTCTTCAAGAGTCAAGCCAGCTACTTCGGCCCTTGCCGGGTTGCCGGAAAAATTTATCGCCAGGGTTGTCAGCAGTAAACCAATGGCCAGGCGGGCGCAGTTTCTGGCAGCACGTATTTTCTGCGATGCATAAGCTGGTTTTGAATTTACGGACCACCTGGCAAACGGCAAGCGGCGGTTAATTGCTCTCATGGCATCATCTCCCGGGATGTTGGATTCGGTTGAACCAAGTTACGAAACATGGTCAGCATGTTAGGATGATGGATTTCTTCTTCCATGGCTTCAGTGTGACATACTGCGCAGTTTTTATTGCTGCCCAGAGGGTAGGGGGTGGCCTGGTGTTCCAGGGCGACTAGGGAAAAACCGGGGTTTACGGTGGGGAAAAGTTCATGGGCTGCATTGTGACAGGCAGCGCACATGATGCCCGCATCATCACTGCGGCCACCGAAACCCTCAGACCAGCCGGTCAAAGGATAGGTATCGGTTTCCGGTTCCTGGAAATCATGGTGGCACTGGAGACAATCAGGCATCTGGCTCCAAGCCTTTCTGGGCGCAATTTGAGAAGAAGAAATTGCTTCCAGCATGTGCGCCAGGCGACTGGTACCCCGTTTCCCGGATGCTTTTTCCTGGCCTAGCAACCCCAGGGCATGTTCTTTCAGCGATCCGTGACAGCTTGTACAGTCCATACCCAAAGCTGAATGGATTCCGGCTGTTGCCGGGGGGACTGCCTGGGGATGTCCCAGGTGGCAACTGTTGCAGGCTGCGGTTCCAAGTCCGGACAGGTAGCTGGCATGCAGGCCATGGATGGCGGCTGAAATACCCAGGACCTGTTTGCCGTGGCAGTCTGAACAATTGATGGAATTGCCAGCAGCTGCCTGTTTTGCCAAACTGGTATGATTCATTCTGTCATGTACCTTGACAATATCATTGCCGGCGGCCAGGTCTGCTCCAGCAATACCGTCGGTTGCCGAGCTCCTACCGTGGCAGAGCTTGCATCCCATGGAGCCTGGAGAATCCAGGGCCAGCCGGGTTGTGGCTATCTTTTGCCCTGAAGTTGCGTCCAGGGCGACCACCGTTGCCGTGAGCGGCGATTTTAATTGTTTGTCTGTTGCATAGGGAACCAGTGTCAACGGATCGGTTACAAATGTCATCTGCTCAGCGTCCATTTTCAGGGCAATGGATTTATGACCGGTCAGTTCGCATGTGAGCACTACATTTTCTGTCACAATTTCAGGGGTATGTCCGCGTTTGATAAGCTGGGCGTGTAACACGGTCGGTTTGGGCTGAAGGGATTTTAAGCGCGGGTCGTACAAACCGCCGCAAGCAGCAGAATTGCGCCAGACAAGCAAGATGTGGGATGCTTTCCGGGGGTCAAAGGCAGCTGGCCTGGGTGCTGGTTCGGTTGGTGGTCTTGTGGCATTTCCCATACCAGCGGATTTGTTCCCGTTTAGCACTTCGACGATGTAACGGGCCAGGGCGCGATGTTCGGCAGCCGTGCCGGCAACCGGAGGCATATAGAGATTGACCCGGCCCTGCCCCCTTAAATGGGCCTGCATACCGAAAAGGGTAAACTTTGCAGTCCTGGTTCGAATGTCGTTGAGTGGCCCTCCTATGCTGTGGCAGCTCGAGCATTGAAGGTTGAACATCTGACGCCCGGTTTCTATCTCTGAATCGCTATCGGGGGCATTGCGCATCCAGCGGGCCGATGAGGCGAATCCTTCTGCATTGGCCAGCTCAACCTGTGGGCCTGTAAGGCCGTTGGAGTACATCAGGTCGCTTATCAGGTAAGGACGCCTGGCTGCTTCCCGCAT
Organism: Desulfobacteraceae bacterium; assembly: GCA_027025615.1. GTDB lineage: Bacteria > Desulfobacterota > Desulfobacteria > Desulfobacterales > Desulfosarcinaceae > JALVQM01. Next base: position 4,036 of record JALVQM010000462.1, read on the forward strand.
CCATTCGAAAGCCCCGGTCCAGACCAACCCGGTAGCCAGAACCACCAGGACTGCTGCTTTCTGAATTTTCCCGGGCAGACGGGCCAGCAGAAAAAGGCCTGCCAGGGTAACGGCGGTGCCGCACCAGACAAACCATCGACCGGCGGACAATACTTCAGGCCAGCGATCCAGCAACAAGCGGCCGCGGTTTTCCGGAAGACTTGCCAGGTACCAAAAGCTGGCCGCTGCCAGGACGGCAACCGGCACCAGCAGCCAAGTTGCGGTATAACGTACCAGAACCTGGCGGTTGGCAGGGTCTTTTTCGAAAACAGCTGTCAGCAGGCCGTAAATACCAGCCAGGCTTATGGAAAGAGCCGTGCGGAAAACTGTTGAGGCGGCCATGGACGGATTGAAAAAGCCGGCCCAGAAATTTCCGTTTGCCAGCCATTTGCCCGGAGTCAGCATGAAGGCTACTATGGCGTTGACCAGAAAAAGAGATAACCATGCGGCGATGAAATAGATCCAGCCGACTTTTATGTGGGTGGCCGGGGCCATTTGTCGGAAGCGATAATAGTAGACAAAGATGGCAGCTATCTCCACCAGAAAACAGACCCACTCGGCCGCCCAGACAAATACGAAATTGTGAATCAGGATCGACGTGGCCCCAGGTGCAAGCACGGAAATGACGAACCAGATTCCGACCCCGGTGACAGCCCCGGCAACCATTGTAAGCAGAAGGAAAAAACGTACATGGCGGTAGAGATAATTTTCCAGGACGCGGCTGCCAAGCCTGATGGCCAGTTTTTCCGTCAGAACCAGAAAGAGTCCTCCCCCCACCGCAAACTGGGCGATGTAAAGATGGATTACGGCCACCACGGCAATAATCAAACCGCCACCGGCCCATTGCAATTGCCAAACCGGGTAGTTCATTAGATTTTGTCCGTCTTTGAGCTGTTATTGTCTGCAAGTTCCAGGTGCCAAAGTATTTATAGGCTGTTTCCGCTTTGAACCTGGACCGTTATCTGTTTATGTATATCATTATAATGAAGTTGCCTCTGATTGTAGACCAAAGAAGCAGGCCGGGGCAATACCCTGGGCATATTTTTGAATTCTGGAAATTACTGATATTGAAAGGATGCTTCCAGGGCCTGGCCGGCCAGGCGGGATACGCATACCATTTCCAAGTTGCCATCCAGGAAAAGCTCAACCTGCCTGTGATCGGAGGTCAGGGCCGACAATTGTTTTCGAAGGGTACTGTTTTTCAGGGGCAGGGCAGCCCAGGCCGCCAGGGCCCTTAGGTAAGGGTCGTCAGATTCCAGGAAATATGGCAGAAAGACGGCTGTCTCTGCGGCAAACTCAGGACGCTGATTAAGCAGCCGTCCCAGCGCCCACAAAGAACCACGTTGTAAAAGCGGATGTTCCAGGAAATTACCGGAAGGGTTGATATAGCTTATCAGAAGACAGCCGAATTCTTTGGCCAGCTGCAGATTGCGGGCCGTGATTTCTCCCATTGCCTCGGGAGATCCCCAACCGATGCCGCCTGATTCGTCGTTCAGGTTCCACATCAGTCGGCGCATGATTACCCGGGCGGACTCAATGTCTTCTCTTGCAAGCCGGTCGGTCACCATGCCCATGGCTTCCACCGCCCGCCATTTAACAGCCTGGTCTCCGTTGTAAAGCAGTCCAAACAAAGGATTTATGATCCTCCGTGCAGGTCCCAGCATCATCAGGTCTTCTATCCTGGGCGAACCGGTTGCCAGAAGTTTGAAAACTTGCTTTTTTATTGTACGTTGGGAAACGGGACTGGTTTTCATCAAAAGGTTATTATTTGGTAACCGGCCTGCATATAGCCGGCCATGGATGGGTGGCCGTTCATATCGTCCAGCAAGATCAGGCCTTGCTCACGAGCTGCTTCCAAAGCATTCATCTTGCCGGCGCATGCCCGACATACACCTTCTACCAGGCTTTTATCCCTGACTTTTTGCCACAAACCGTGGAGCGGGTTGTCGCTTTTTGCCAGCTGGCCTACCAGAGAGGTGGCTCCGCCTTCCATGACGATTCGGGCTTTTTCACCCCTGCTGTCCATGTCCAGGGCGTTGAGCAGGACATGGACAAAGCACATGGGGTCCGGGTTAAAAACAAACAGCATGTAACCTGCCATTTGAAATCTCCTTTAATAGGGGCCTGTTTCAACCCCTGACGCATCATATTGCATGATTCTTGATCATTTATTGTTCTTCCCAGGCGATGGCATCTTCAGGGCAGTACTTTATGGCTTCATCGACCTTGTCTGTCGGATAACTGTCAAGCTCTATTACCTCGATAAAGTCGCTGTCGTTCATGGTGAAGACTTCCGGAGCGACTTCAACACATCCCATGCAAAGTGTACAAAGGCCTATATCCACCGCAGGTTTCCGCATGTCTAACTTTCCTTGATCCTTCGTCCGATGTCACATCCGAATTCATAGGCGCTTTCAAGGTCATCTTTGCCGGGTACGAACTGGACCCGCATTGGAGACTGGATAACTTCAAATTTCATCTCTTCCAGGGCCTTGTTGATAAGTTTGACCGACTCTCCGCTCCAACCGTAAGACCCGAAAGCGGCTCCCAGTTTGCCGACAGGCTTGAGTCCCTTCATGTAGGTCAGGAAATCACTGACTGTTGGAACCAGGCCATTGTTAAGAGTAGGGGAACCTACAACTACTGCCTCGGCATCGATAACGTCGGTCATTATGTCACTGCGGTGCCACTTGCGCAGATACATGGGCCTTACTTCCACTTGCTGGTCGGCTATGCCTTCGGCGATGGCATCGGCCATTTTCTCCGTGCTGTGCCACATGGTGTCATAGACGACCACGGCCTTGTCCTCAGCGACCTGGTTTGACCAGCGTTGATAGGCTTCGATGATGGAAGCCGGGTTTTTGCGCCACAGGATTCCGTGATCCGGACATATCATCTCGATTTCCAGATTCATCTCCTTGACCTTGGCCAGCAGCTTGAGGATCAATGGAGAATAAAGCATCAGGATATTTGCAAAGTACTTGCGGGCGTGCCACATAATTTTTCCGCCGACCACGTCGTCGTAAATTTCAAAACCGGCGTAATGCTGGCCGAAGGCGTCGGAAGAAAAAAGAATTCTATCCTGGTTGACATAAGTGAACATACTGTCAGGCCAGTGCAGCATACGGGTCTCCAGGAAAGTCAAGCTGCGACGGCCGATTTCCAGAGTTTGGCCGTTTTTTACCGGTTGATAATTGAACTTGTTGCTAAAATGTTGCTTGATATTTTTGGCTCCCATCTTGGAACAATAGAGCGGTTTGTCTTCACCGATGAGGTGCATTATCCGGGCCAGGCTTCCGGTATGGTCCATCTCTGTATGATTACTGATCACCATATCTATGGAGTGCGGGTCGACCACTTGCGAGATATTGGCAATCAGCCGGTCGCCAAACTCGGCTTTGACTGTGTCGATCAGGACGTTTTTTTCGTCAACGATCAAAAAGGCGTTGTAAGTTGTGCCAAGAGGAGTCGAGTAGCCATGGAAATCTTCAATGTTCCAGTCATTTACTCCTACATGGTAAATGCCTTCTGCAATCTGGATCGGTTTCATCGTGTTTCCTTCGTAAAAAATTTATCGGCTGTGATTAAATCAATAGATGGCAGCAGACCGGGTCCGGCTACATCCTTTCCGGATTAGCTATAACAGACCGGCATGTGCCACGAGCCGGTCCCTTGTGTTTGGGACCGGCTTTCAGCGGAGCCTATTCTTCAATTTCAAAATCATCTTTCGATGCGCCGCAGACAGGACATTCCCAGTCTTCAGGGACATCTTCCCACTTTGTTCCCGCATCAACCCCGTTATCAGGATCTCCCTGCTCAGGATCATAAACATAACCGCAGATTGTGCATACGTAACGGTCCATTTTAATTTTTCCTCCCTTGATGATTGGCTTTTGCATAAATCAGCTTAGCGCTTTTGCCAAGTTTCCTCTATACTGCCTGCATTTCTCATCAGCCTGTCAGCCGTTACGACAGGCTGTCAAGAAATTCTTTTACTCTGGTTTCAACCTTCTCCATCAATTGGGGCACCGGCAAGCTCCGGTCAAAATCCCAGTTGATTCTGCGACCGGATGAAGGGGCAGCAGTTGCTGCTGTCCGGGCTGTCGTTATCAACCAGTCAGGATGGAAGCTTTCTTCAAGTTCCTGGATTGATCTCGGCTTCTGGAAACCCAGGTCCAATCCTGCGGCAGCCATGGCCCGGATAACCTCAGGCCTGACCGCATCAGCCGGCTTGAGCCCGGCGCAAAGCACATCCAGGCGTTTGCCAGCCAGGAACTGGAGAAAAGCTGCCGCCATTGCGCTTACACTGTCGTTTGTCATGCCCAGTACGAGAACTTTCCGCCGCTGTTTAAAAAGGCCGCAGAGCTTGGCAGCCGCCTGTTCAATGTCGGTCTCCAGGCTGGCGATATCTAATATTTGGCCCCTGGACTCAATGCCTTTATAAGTCAGGCTGCCGGCCGGTACAGCATCTATGGCGTCGAAAAAGTAGCGTGTGGTCAATTCCAGTCCCTCAAAAAGGCGGGCACCGGAAGTAGCCCCCACCGCCAACAGGAAACCGCGCCGTACACCTGACCGCGGGTCCCTGAGCTTAAGCCTGTATTTGCGGGCCCACAGGGCCTGGCTGCGATCGATGAGCGCTTTGAACTGGGCAGGCACATTGTAAAAAAAAACAGGTGTTGAGACAACCACGATTTCAGCCTGCCTCAAGTAAGCGTATATTTCTGCTTGCATCTCGTCCTTGATGGGACAGGTTCCCTTGGACTCGCAAACAGTCAGCTCCAGGCATGGTTTGATCTTCTTCTTGGCCACCTGGATGCTTCTGGTACGGCTGCCATGGCAGCGCATCTTGCGCAATAAGGTCTCCAGAAGAATATCAGAATTGCCCTTGGCCCTGGGGCTTGCCTGCAACCCTAAGACTTCCATAAATAATTATCCTGTTCTACTTGCGTACGTGGCATTTTGAGC
>JALVQM010000463.1:0-1549 GCA_027025615.1 Desulfobacteraceae bacterium
TCTGTGCAGTCAGGCCTGATTCACATAGGAATCACTATAGTTCACAGGCCTGACTGCACAGATATGGAGCACTCCTGAACAGTTACAGGTGGTAGTAGGGCTAGTTCTCTGCCCTTACCTGAATAGTTACCAATTATCGAAAACAGGAATTTTTCACGTTGGTTAACTATAGCAGACAGGAATACCATTACCAAAATATAAAATCCTGTTTCCTCGGGAAAAGAGCTGGATAACGCTGTAGAAATCGGCCCGCCGGAGCGGGTGATATCAGACACTGTCTGTCGGTTTCCTTTGCAGGGGAACTCTTTTCTCCCGTCTCCATCAATCAAACAGGCAGAGGATCCATGCAATGTGTGCTGTTGCATTCAGATTAAAAAATAATCAGAATACAAATATGGGGAGGGGCAGAGGAGGAGTGAGGTACCATAGCCGGGATTTGTCCCGGTTCGGATTAAGGAGTCAGGATCCGTCCAGCATCCAGCATCTTGCGTATTGCACCCGACAAGCCAAGAGCAGTGAAGGGTTTTTCTATAAAGGGCACATGTACGAATTCAGGACCCTGGTCAAGCACCTGTTCCCGCCCGCCCTTGCCACTGCAGAACAGCACCTTGACCTCCGGATCCATCTCTTTGAGTTTCAGGTAGGTGTCCTTACCATTCATGTGCGGCATCATCAGGTCGAGAACAACAATATCTATGGATATTCCCATAACCCGGTAAAAATGCACGGCCTGGAGACCATCATCGGCGCAAAATACCCTGTACCCCAGACCAGTTAATACCTCCCGACTCAAGGCCCGTACTGTTTCCTCATCATCAACAATCAAGACGGTTTCCGTGCCTGTCGGTGTCTCGATCACCGGCAGTTCGTCGTCGGCATCAATATCGGCAGCTGCGGGAAAGAAGAGTTCAAAAACAGAACCGGTCTCCGGCCTGCTCTCCACATGAACCACTCCACCGATTGCCTGCATTATTCCGTAGACCATGGCCAGTCCCAGCCCGGACCCCTTGCCGACCTCCTTGGTGGTGAAAAAAGGATCAAAAATTCTCTCCAGCACTTCTTCTTTTATACCGTCACCGGTATCCTGCACTTTCAAACGGACATATTCATCAACTGAAAAATCGAATTCCGGATGACACCGCGTAGCTCCATCCTTCGTAACCAATTCGGTGGTAATCGTTATAACACCGCCCCTGGCCATGGCATCACGGGCATTAAGGCACAGGTTGAGGATAACCTGCTGTGCCTGGGTCGGGTCGCATTTAACCAACGGGAGTTCTCCATCCCCTTTGATTTTCACTTTGATGGTCTTGGGCAGAGAGCTCTTTAACAGCGACATTGAATCTTCAATAACTCTGTCAAGCGCTGCAGGGGTATTTTCTGAAAAAGTGGTGTGCCTGCTGAAGGTAAGCATTTTTTTGACCAGATCAGCAGCTCTTATTGAAGATTTTTCTATGACATCGGTATATTCTCTCAACTCCTGGTTATCGGAGAGTTCCGCCTTCAGCAAGCTGGTATCACCAAGAATCCCGGTACGGATATTATTAAA
>JALVQM010000463.1:1559-2996 GCA_027025615.1 Desulfobacteraceae bacterium
TTATTAAAGTCATGGGCAATCCCGCCGGCCATGGTACCCACGGATTCAAGCTTTTGGGTCTGCAGCAGCTTTTTCTCCATATTTTTCTTCTCCGTAAGGTCGGTAACAATGGCCAGACATCCGGAAAACCGGCCTTCAACCTTGATCGGAACACTGCTCAAAAGAACAGTTCTATAGCCGCCGTTCCGCTCCTGCAGCAATATTTCTTTTTTGGACAACCGGTCTTTCAGGTTATCCATTATTATGTTGAACAGTTGGTCTCGACTCTCTTCTTTGACCAGTTCATAGATGTTCCTACCGGTCAAATCTCCATAACCCAGCATCTCGACAAGACGCCTGTTGGCAAATTTAATTCCCCCTTCCTCATCAAGAATCCATATCCCTTCATTGACGTTCTCTACAATCTCCCGGTGCCACTGCTCAGACTCCCGAAGCTGTTTATAGAGCCGTGCATTATCCAGGGCCATGGCAATATGATTGGCAAAACCCTTTAAAAAATTCCTGTCCGCCTGGTGGATAAAATCTTGGTTTTTGATATTATCCCCCACCATGATACCGATAACGTCCCCCCGAACCTTCAACGGCACCAGAATAAAGGCCTTTGGATTTAAGTTCTTCAGAAGCACATTATCGGGATTAAGTGACAATGCCGCTACATCCTCGACAAAAACAGGGCCCTCACTCTGTGCACTTCTGGCAATGATGTTATCCACTTTATTCAGGGAAATTTCATACCCCTTCAACCGGGAGATAAGTTGTTCTTCGATACCTACGGCATGGATAAGAACAAGACTCTGCGTTTCTTTATTGGCCAGAAATATCCCGGCCCGGTCCAGATTGGCCACATCCATGAGCTTGGCAACAATCACATCCAGCAGTTTCTCCAGTTTCAAGGTCGACAGAATAGCCGTGCTCGATTCCTGCAGGGTGGTCAGTTCGACAACCTTCCGTTCCAGCTCCCTATTTAATCTATTTATATAATTATATTTTTCTTTAAGAAGCTCCTTATCACATTCAAGCTCTATAATAGTTTCCCGGAGCACCTTCCCAGGTGTCATCAGCTTGAAAAAGAACATCTTCAACCTGCTTGGTGACTGCCATTTCAGTTTATATTCGCAGTAGTCGTCCCCTGCAAAAAAACATTTTGTTTCTACCAGTTCTGCGGGCGGGCAGCCCCATATGGTGGGTATTGCCTGATATATTCCCTTATTATAGGAACAGAAATCTCTGCTCAAGGGTATGTTCTTATCCCAGTAGAGTCTGGCCAGTGCTCCGGTCTTTGTAAATTTTCCGAGCTTAACAACCTTTGTCTTGTTGAAATAGTCGTTAACTTTTTGAATCTTTTTCAGCCCGTCCCCAGGGCTGCCAAAAGTATAAATTATTATTTTTTGCAAATATCCAAATCGCTTTTTCAAAATGGAATTGTAGCCAATATGA
>JALVQM010000464.1 GCA_027025615.1 Desulfobacteraceae bacterium
TGGTGCCCACCAGTTCAGGACTTACCGAACGCCAGATTACCCTGATGCAGGATTTCAAGACCGATGTCTTGTGCTGCACGCCCTCTTACGCCCTTACCATCGCCGAGCGGGCCGAGGAACTGAAGGTTGACATGCGTTCTCTGCCGGTGAGCATCGGCATATTCGGTGCCGAACCGTGGAGCACCCAGATGCGCAAGGAAATCGAAGAGCGCATGGGCATCAAGGCCATGGAGGCTTACGGCCTGACCGAGCTTGGCGGACCCGGCGTAGGGTTCGACTGCGAAGCCCAGAACGGCATCCACATCAACGAGGACCACTACCTGGCTGAAATCGTCGACCCGGTCACACTGGAACCGGTACCGCTGGGTGAAAAAGGTGAACTGGTATTCACTTCCCTGCAACGCAAGGCCATGCCCATGATTCGTTACCGCACCAAAGACATTACCCGCCTCTACCGGGAAGAATGCTCCTGCGGAAGAACATTCGTCAAGATGGACAAGATCTACGGACGGACCGACGACATGCTTATAATCAGCGGCGTAAACGTATTTCCGTCCCAGATCGAGTCCCTCCTGCTCGATATAGAAGAAGTCGAACCCCAGTACCAGCTGGTCGTACGCAAGAAAGGTTACCTCGATCAGCTCATAGTCAGGGTGGAAGCCAAGAAGGAAGTTTACGCCGCCGGAGAAAAGAAACGGATGGAAGTCGAGGGCAAGATAATGGCCCATATTCGCGGCAACATGGGTATCAGCGTGGAAGTAAACCTGGTCGAACCCAAGTACATCGCCCGCAGTGAAGGCAAGGCCCTGCGGGTAGTGGACGAAAGGCCAAAACAGTTCAGATAGAGACAAAAGCTACGGCTGCGGAAAATGCGGCCGCTTGTCAACAACCCCGGCAAGCTGCAGCAAGCTACGGCAGCTTGCCCTAATCCGGGGCCAGCTTAGCAGGCTGTAATCCAGGCCCCTTTACGGGGAGGTGATATCATGGCGGACAAATCTGATTTTCGTCCCCAATCCTTTGCCATCGTCGGTGCCGGTCCGGTGGGCTGCATAGTGGCGGCCTTTCTGGCCAAGGCCGGTTACACGGTGACCCTTTGCGACGTGGTTGAAGAACTAATCCAACCGGCCGTAGAGCGCGGCATCATCCTCGAGGGGGCCGAGAACCTTACCCAGAAGGTTCAGCATACCTGCACCAGTATCGACGACCTGCCGCAATACAATCCGGATGTGATCTTCATCACGGTAAAAGCCAATGCCCTGCCCCTGATCGCATCGGCCATGGAAAGTTTCTTCAACGAAGAGATGGCTGTCGTCAGCTGGCAGAACGGAATCGACACCGAGCTGGAACTGGCAAAAGTTCTTGGCCGAAAAGGGGTGATGCGAGCCGTTGTAAACTACGGATGTGGGTTGGCCGGTCCAGCCCATGTCAAGCTGCCTTTCCATCATCCACCCCATTACATCCAGGAACTCGATCCGGAATCGGCCGGTATGGCCAAGGCGGTGGCAGACGCCCTGACAAAGTCGGGCCTGACCTCTGAACACACCGACAAGATAGTCTCCATGGTCTGGCGCAAGGGTGTACTTAACGCCTGTATGAATCCTGTTTGCGCAGTAACCGGGCTTACCATGGCCCAGGCAATGGGTGACCCAATCGTCTTTTCCATCGTGGACGCCCTTGTCAAGGAGTGTATCGCAGTCGCCCGGGCCAACGAAATCAATCTGGGATGGGATTTTTACCCCAATGCCATTTCGTATATGAGTAATGCCGGAAACCACAAGCCTTCAATGCTTATGGACATCGAGGCCGGCAGGAGAACCGAAATAGATTATATCAACGGGAAATTCGTCGAATACGGCAAACAGGCCGGAATTCCTACTCCTTACAATTTCACCTTACAGACTCTGGTGAAAGGATTGGAGTCGAGGTTGTAGTAAACGAAAAAAAGGATCTGCCTATGAACCAGGACAAGCTCTTTGTCGGGGCGGACGTGGGTGCATCGCGCACCAAGGTGGCTGTCATCGATCCTTCCCGGCGTTTGGTGGGTTACGCGGTACGCAAATCGGGCACCAATTTTACGGCTACCGCCGACACCTGCCTCCGGGAGGCCCTGGATATGGCCGGGGCCGACATGAAACGCATTGAGGGTGCAATTTCAACCGGCTATGGGCGCAAAAACGTCTCCTTCGCCCAGCAAACCCGGACAGAAATCGGCTGCCATGCCAAGGGATGTTTTCTTTACTTTCCCATGGCCATCACCATCATCGATATCGGCGGCCAGGACAACAAGATCATCAAGCTGGATGACAAGGGACAGCGTACAAGCTTCAAGATGAACCGTAAGTGCGCCGCCGGAACCGGCGCCTTTCTTGAAGAAATGTCGCCCAGGCTGGACGTTCCCCTGGAACAGATGGACGGCCTGGCCCGCAAGAGCAAGGACATGGTCAAGCTGGGAAGCTTTTGCACTGTCTTTTCAGCCACCGAGGTACTGGAGAATATCAGAAACGGGAAAAAGGTGGAAGATATAATCAAGGGATTGTTCTACTCCGTAATCCGGAGGATAATCGAGATGGATTCTTTCACCGAAAACGTGGTCATGACCGGTGGGGTGGTTGAACACAACCGTTACCTGGTGGCCATGATGGAAGAATTGATCGGCCGGAAAATCCTGGTACCGGAACATCCCCAGTTGACCGGTGCCATTGGAGCGGCCCTGTATGCCGCTGAAGCAGATGCCGGCATTAAAGACCGGCCTTGATCCGGGCCGCCCGATCCAAGCGGCTGGATACGGCATTTTTGAAAGGTTATCATCCGGTTTAATCTTTTCCGATTTAAAACCGGGTGTTACGGGTTGTATGGACAGTAATTTCTACCAATGCAAAGGAGTGATTCTTCATGGCTGAAGAAAAAAAAGTCGTAATCAAGCGGCTTGAGTCATCCAAGGTTCTGGGCAAGTTCATGGCAGACTACTATTACGAACTGGACCATGCTTCAAAGA
>JALVQM010000465.1 GCA_027025615.1 Desulfobacteraceae bacterium
ACATCGAATCTGTTTTTCAAATGCATGACGCTCCCTGCCCTGTAAGGTTCATTGCTGGATGATTAAATTGTATGAATGATAATGATTTCCGCCTGATTAGGCCTTTTCCCCGGCCCGTAGACGATTTTGAGCAAGGGTTGTGCCATGGACGGCTGATTAAAGAGGCAAAATATTTTTTCCATGTTTACAGATAGATACCCGCCACATTATTGGCGCACCGGCAGTATAGTGATTATAATTAGTCATGGACAAGTATGCCAAAATGGAATATATAGGCTTGAAACATCTGCAATTACAGCTAATTAAAACCCAATATGCCATTCTGGGATAATCCATTCCGGCTAGAGGTAAAATTTTGGAAAACCGTATTATTATAATCGACGACGATCAGGACTACCTGGACATTTTAGGTCGCCACCTGAGGAGCCTGGGTTATAAGCAGGTTACTCTTTTCAATGACGCACAGGCAGCAGCCAAAACCTTCGAAAACGGTGCCGAATACGACCTGGCCCTGATTGATATGACCATGCCGGGAATGAACGGCCTGGCTGTACTGGAAGTGATAAAAAGCACAAGTCCATCGACCGAGTGCATCATGGTTACTGCCGTCAACGAAGCCCGTACTGCTGTGGATTGTATGAAAAAGGGGGCTTACGACTACCTGGTCAAACCTGTATCCCGGCAGGTGCTTTCTCTTTGCCTTCAGCGCGCCATGGAACACAAGCGGCTTTTAGACCTGATCAACCTCAAGAAAAGCAGGTCAATTCCCAGGTTGAACAACCCGGAAGCATTTTCCGCAATTATTACCCAGAGTCCCGAAATGCTCCACGTATTGCGCGAAGCAGAGCTACATGCGGCAAGCAACGTACCGATCCTGATAACAGGCGAAAGCGGTACCGGCAAAGAACTGCTGGCCCGGGCCATACACAATGCCAGCCCCCGCTCCCGCTTTCCTTTTACTGCAGTCAATATGGCCTCCATCGCCGGCAACCTCTTTGAGGCCGAGTTTTTCGGCCATACCCAGGGCGCTTTTACCGGGGCCACCAAACAAAGGGCAGGTCTGCTGGCAAACACCGACAAAGGCACCCTGTTCCTTGATGAAATCGGCGATTTGCCATTAGATTTACAGGGCAAGCTCCTCAGGGTATTACAGGACGGCGAATACACCATGGTAGGCTCAAGCACCAAGCGCAAGGTGGATTTACGGATAGTAGCAGCCACCAATACAGATCTGGAGGAGATGATCATCCAGAAAGCCTTTCGCAAGGATCTGTTCTACCGCATCCAGGGAGGCTGGCTGCACCTTCCCCCACTGCGTCAACGCAAAGAAGATCTGCCGCTTCTGGTTTCGGCATTCGGTTCGCGTTACAATGGTCAAAAGGAATTCAAAATCGAGCCCGAGGCCATGGAAATGCTCCTGGCTTATGATTTTCCCGGCAATGTTCGCGAGCTGAAGTCCATAGTTCAATCCTCTCTCAACCTGGCCCAGGGCAAGAACTTAACCACTGCCTGCCTGCCTGCACATGTCCGCCGAAAAAGCAGAACCAAAAAGCTTTACCCTTCAAGCCCGGCTGTAGCAGCAAAACCCCTTGCCGAAGTGGAGAAAAACCACATCCTGGCGGTTTACAAGTCCACGGGCAAAAACAAGTCACAGGCAGCCAAAATCCTGGGCATCGGCCTCAATACCCTGCGCCGCAAACTGGCAAAGTATGGGGTCAATTAAATCCGCATCCCAATGGAATCGAATGTTTGGTGAAAAATCCGGTTCTGATTTGATCTGGGTCAATTTCATCCTTATGGTTTTGTATTAATAAACTGTATGACAATCGCAAAATCATATGGAAGCAAAATTTTAGCAAAAACTTAAAGTGTAATCAGAGCAATGAAAGGAGTTTCCCATGTGCCAAAGCTACCATCGCAAATGCAACTGCGGCAAACACACCGCTGATATTTTTTTCGGCAAAATGGTCCTGGATGAAATGGCAATCAAAGATCTTTATTGTCCCGAATGCAGTCAGGATATAGAGCGTAATACAAGGGACAGAGTCTGGGACAATGGCTGGATTCTGGAGCTGGACATGGACGTTGTGCGTTCCCATGCCAAAACTTTCGGGATGGCTCCGGATGAATTGACCGCCGAGTGGATTTTTGACGAAGGTTATGCCACCTGGGTTGGTATTACACCGGATGAGGCCCCCAGAAGGAACCAGGAACGGGCCGAAATTCAAAAACTGGCCAAAGTAGATTTTATGGCGTATTATAAAGCCATGAAGCAATGGGGTCTGGACCGCCAAGCCCGTTTCAGCAACGAAGGCTGGCGAAAAATGAATTCTTCCGGCCTTTGAAAAATATTAATTAAAGCAAAACAGGAAAATACAATGAAAAAAAAATATCCTATTGGCCAAATGCTGGCTGTCCTGGTGATAATGCTGTTTTTTGCCACCACAGTGCAGGCTGACAAATTCAGCGATACCATTCAAGTATTCAAAAAATCAAAGGTTGTGCAGCCATTTTTCGAAAATGCTTACGCCTATGCGGTTTTTCCAACCGTCGGCAAGGGGGGGATAGGCATCGGAGGGGCATATGGCAAGGGCCGGGTGTACCAAGGCGGTAAAGTAACCGGCGAAGCTACCCTGGCCAAGGTTTCAATAGGGTTCCAACTGGGTGGCCAGGCTTTTAGCGAAATCGTCTTTTTAAAAGACAAACGGGCCTACGATGAATTTACCAGCGGTTCGTTCGAGTTCGACGCTTCCGCTTCAGCAGTTGCGATAACTGCAGGGGCCCAGGCAAAGGCCGGCACCGAAGGAGCTACTGCTGGTGCCAGCGCCGGACCAGCTACCGGTAAACAGGCCAAAACCGGGTATCATAAGGGAATGGCTGTTTTCGTCCATACCAAGGGAGGCCTGATGTATGAAGCTGCCATCGGTGGACAGAAATTCAGTTTTAAGCCATTTAAAACCAAAAAGAATTAGTATGTAACTGTTAAAAGCCGGTTCTCAAACCGGCTACTTGTTTGCACTTGAAATTCAGCGAAAGTTCAGCTGCGGACAAGTGCCCACAGGGCTCCGCCCTATATGCAGGAAATTGCAGGTGCAGTCACCTGCAATTTCCTGCATATAGGGCCATCACAGATGCAAGTTTCCCGGATAGACAAACCTTTGCGCTGTACAGCTGTCCCGGCCGAGTTCCAATAACCCCGTTACATCCTGGATCACCATTTTGACTTTGCAGTGACCGACAGGGCTTCCTTGATTTCAAGCACCGTTTTTGCCTTTGTCTTTTATAAAATGGCACTTAACGAGGACGGTGATAAAGCCGCCGGCTGTTAACGCCTGAAAGAGGGCTTCGGGTTGGCTCAGACGCTTCGCCGGGGACCTGAAAACCTCTCCGGGCAGGTTTAAGCATCGGCCAGGCCTGGTAGACCAGAAAATTTCTTGTATAATCCGGCTGGCGGGTATATGTTTGTAGCAGCAATTTTAAAGGGATTTGGGCATCATGGATCTTTCCAAAAGCATATCAATCGATAAAGTAGAATCTTTGAAGCCGGTGCGTCCGGTCAAAGGCCGCCAAACCGGGTCAGGAGCCAAGCACGAGTCTTCCGATAAGGTTACAATTTCCGAAAAGGCCCGCCTGGTAGAAGCCGCCCGCCGGCAGGTCAAGGCCATGCCTGAAGTTGATCTTGACAAAGTTGCCCAAGTCAAAGCCAGGCTGAAAGCCGGTACTTACCACGTAGATGCCGAAAAACTGGCACACAAGATTCTCAAAGAGAATTTCATAGGTCAGACCGATCCGGATTGAAAACCAGCACCCTCGAGCTGAAAATATAAATTTAATACCGGCTGAACTTTTTACCTGTACTTACAGTCCAAGTGTCTTTTCACGATTCGGCACCTTCAACCCAAGACAGGGGGAAACAGCGTGCTTAGATCAAGTTGCCTGTTTTTAAAACCGGTTATTATGGCAATCGTGATTACCTTGGCCGCCCTGTTTTTTTGTCTTGAAGCAAACGCCGGGGAAGTCAGGGGAAAAGTATACATTGTAACCACTGGCAATCAAAATATAAGTCCTGCCAATGTTCAAATTACCATAACCAGGGGCGATGCCAAAATCAAAATCCAGCTGGACGGCAATGGTAACTTCAGGGTTTTTCTTGCACCGGGTACCTATCAGGTAAGTTGCCACTATGGCGATCGCGATTACAAAGGCACGCTGAGAAGCTACCATACAGCGGTGCGCCAGAATATTATCTTAAGATAAGCAGTTCTTCCCTGCTTTAATTCTGTCCATGAACACCAGTTTGGGGAGAAAGATGCCATGGCCAAATATTCTTCAAAGCCTGGCCCGGAAGAAAATTCGGTTTCCGGCAATGCCGCCTGGTGGTTCAGGTTTTTCGATGTAGCCGCCAAAATGATCGGGGCCATTGCCATTGCGGCTGTTACTCTTTTTGTTCACAATTACGAATCACGCATGTCGGCCACGGCTCTTTTGAGCCAGCGCGAACAGGCCGAGACCAACCTGCGGGCCTCAATGCTGCATGATCTGGTAGACCCTATTTTAAGCCCCGGGCAGGGCTCTCCTGACCCCCAGCGCGAGCTGCTCCTGGCGGAACTGCTGGCACTTAACTTCCATGACCATTTCGAGTTCAAACCCCTGCTGGAAAACGTGGCCGCCAAAGTTGACAAATTGGGGCGCAATTCCCTGGAGCAGATAGCCCGCCGGGTAGCAGACCGGCAGATCAACATGCTCCTGGCAACTCATACTTCGGCCACTCCTGCCAGAGCGATGGTTATTTATTGCCGCAAGGCATCTCAGGGAGAAAATATTTCTCCTTCTCCGGAATGCTCTCCCTTCAATGGCAATATAGGTGATAACGGACAAATGGATGGCAAGGGCTCACAAATGGACCCATTGGTTTTCAGCAATTTTACAGGCGAATCTGTTTGTATCTACTCCCCTGACAGAAAAATAAAAGTGGAAATGGCGATAATTGGTTACCGTTTCTCGCCCAAGCAGGCCCACCTGTCCCTGAATATTTACCGTAACGGAAGCGACCGGGAACCCTCCTATTCAACATCAGATTTCTGGATCACCCCCTTTGACTTTCCATTGACCGACAACACCCGCCTTGATTCCAAGCACCGCTTTGCTTTCGTGCTTTATGAAATGTCACGTAACGAGGGGGACGATGAGGCCCCGCTGGAAATAGTTTTGAAAATGATCTGGTTTCCTGAAGGATACATTACACCCACCGAAAGGCCGGTCAATTACCAGGAAATCCGCAAGTTGCTTATGGTTAACAGCCACCCCCCCGGCAGGAGCTCCAAGTAGTAACAACCGGCTTTGCTTCATCCTTGCCAGCTATTCAGGGCCTGTTCAAGATGCCGGCGGCAGGCGCGTGCAAAATCCTCGGGATAATGTCCGTTGATCCACCTGAGCTGGGCTTCACTGAAAGCGCCGGGTGACTGGGGCAGACGCGGCAGAAAAACATAAAACAGGTGCTGGTCGTGTTCCTCGGCCTGGAAGGGCCTGGAATACTCCAGCACGGTTATCATCCTGGCTCCCATGGCGGATAAAATTTTCATGGCCAGGAAAAGGCCGCGATCCAGGCTTTGACGCACTTTTGTGTCAGCTTCAACGATGTTACCCACTTGCCGGCGGCAGACAAGCTGCAGTTCCCACTGTGAAGTCTGAGCCTTGGGTACCATGAGCATAACGTTTTTGTCGGAATGAATTACAAGATCAGCCGCAAGGTCACGGCGACCGTCAGTACGCTGATTGGTAGAAATTGCTTTAAAATATGTCTTGAAAAAACTCTTCCCGGTCATGCGGCGGTAACGGCTGACAAAATCCTGAACCAGGTCACCACAGGCATAGCTTTTCAATTGCTGTCCCACCTTGTTTGCACCAGGCACCCTGGCCCTGATCATGGCGTATTGCTGGTGGATCTGCTGGTGGGAAGCATGCAGACGGTAACCACTGGGAGCAAAATCAAAACCGTAATTCCAACCCCAAAGAGTGGCCTTGAACGGCAGGCGTGAGGCTCTGTCAGGATCGCTCAGATAAGTCTCTATTTTTTCCCGCAATCTGTCGAGCTCATCAAGACCCAGATTCCGTCGACGCACATCGACCTGGATGTCAAGGGACTCCGCCAGGCGCAGATAAGTACGTTGGTAATAGAGATGGCGCATACCACGCATGTCTCCGGCCTGCAGCTCACCGATGGAATAACGGATGCTGTCGTGAGCCATGTTGGCTGCAAAATGCCCCCAAGGTATGTAAGAGTTACTCCGCAGGTACTCGAAAACATGGCTTGAACCTTCAGACCATTCGCCCACTATCTCACTGTTGCCCTGCACGCCAGGCCGCAGGACCATGGCCAATTTGTATTCATCAGGAAGAAAAGGATTGTTGGCCACGGTCTCGAAAAGAATATGATCAGAAATGTTCGCTCTTGGCTTGTCATCAGGGCCATGCAGAAAGGCCAGGGTTTTCTGCCCGTCTTTTGCCGGTTTGGCCTGGAAAAAGCAGGCTATTTCGGCCAGCTTTACCAGGTCGCGCTTGTCGCTGGATGTGGCCGCCAGGGCCAACTGGAGTGGTTCAGGCAATAAACGGTAGATCCGGTCCATCAACTCTACCGTGGCAAGATCACCCAGGGCATTTTCAAGACTCTTGTAGAGGGAAGCTTCTGCGGCAGGCTCGATCTTTATCTCAGCGGGTTCTACAGTCTTGGCATCCGCCCATTTTTTACCGATATACGTAGTGCCACGAAAAGCAAAGGGATTGGCAATTTCGTAAATCCAGTCAGCCAGGGGGACCTCAACATCACCGGCAGGAAAATTCAAGTTGTTCATCAGCGGCTTGTCGTCAAGATAACCTACAGGAGCCAGAAAGTCATTCCGGCGCAAGTTGACGACCTGGAAGCTGGGCTTATGAATACCCCAGACAAAACGGCCTTCGGGATGAACACAGGTCAAAATGGTTTTCATCGTCAAGCATGTTTTGCAGGCGGCCTTACAAAAGGCCGCCTGGCCAAAGTACAGCAGGTTGCTGAAAGCCTTCTGTGCCCGCAATGTTTTTCCAACAGCCTGCAGAGGATTAAAATTTACTGCATGACGAATTTATAAACCGTTGAAGCATTCCTGTCTACTTGTATTTATCAGGCAAAACAGCTTTTTCTGACCAGTCATCCGGCAATTTCTGGCCCGGGGCCTCACCGAACTTGTCTTTCAGGGTTTTTAGCCCCGGCCGGGCGAATCTGGGATGGCCTTCTTTCAGGGTCCGCCCATTGATTACCGCCTCAGAACGCAAACGCTGGCCCACGGTTCTTTCCATCTGGCGGCCCAGCCAGAGAATACGATCCACATCATATCCATGTTCGATGCCCATTTCATCTATCTGGACCAACAGATCTTCCAGGCACACCAATCCCACGTATCGCGGATCTTCGTAATAGTACTCGCCGGTTCCTTTAACCGGGCAGTCATCCAGGAAGTTTGCCGGCTGTCCGCCCATCCCACCAAGGGTGGCTTCAAAATGCGAAATTCCCGCCTGCAAAGCAGCAAGGACAGAGGCCGAGGCGACCCGCTTGGTTTCATGGAAATGAGCGATATGAACCTCAGGATGGGGGATAGCATCCATGATCATGGAAAAATAACGGTAAACCTCCGGTGCCGAGGCGCTACCGTCGTGATCGGCATGCTCAATATCGTCGGCTCCGATTTCGAGCCAGCGCTTGGTAAACTCCACCGCGTCTTCAAGCCTGGTTGCTCCGCCGATGGGGCTGCCCCAGATGGTGCTGACAGTACCGCACATTTTTATCCCGGCATCATGGCACTTGCGGATACAACGTTCGGCTTCCTTCCAGTAGGCAGGCAGAGTGGTTCCGGAATTGGCAAAATGATGTTCTTCTTCTGTTGAAACCATCATGAGGACCCGGTCCGGGCCGATGCCTTGTTCCTTGAGCCGAACAGCCCTGTCCACCGCGGGTTCCCGGATGGTGATGGCTGTCAGGACCAACTCGTCATAATTTACACCTTTACGCTGGCAGCGCTGTTTGAAGCGATCAGAACGCAAATGTTTTAAAAGTTCTTCAGCGTCTTCAAACTGGGGCATCAGGTATGGATTGCCCAGATTGGTCACCTCTATGTTACGGCAACCGGCAAAAATCAGTTCTTCCAAATAAAAAATCTTGGCCCGTGTTGAAATGAATTTCTCCAGATGTTGAAAACCGTCCCGGATGGTAATATCACCGATTGTCACCTTGCGTGGCATGCGGGGAAAGATTTTCCAGTAATCGTATTCAGTCATGGCACAACTCCTTAATTTTTAATTTTTTTTGGTAACAGTTTAACGTCCTTTATAATTCGGACGACGTTTTTCGCGAAAAGCCGCCAGCCCTTCAAGCCTGTCTTCGGTAGGTATACAAACCCAGTAAGCATTGGACTCGATGGCCAGTCCGGTATTGAGGTCTGTTTCCATACCATGATTTATGGCATATTTTGCCTGCTCAATGGCAATCGGACCGGTCTCGCAAATCATGGCCGCCATGGCCCGACATTCATCAAGCAATTTGTCCAGGGGACACACCTTGTTGACCAGCCCGATTTCAAGGGCTTCGCCGGCGCCCACACGCCTGCCGGTAAATATGAGCTCCTTGGCCTTGCCCTTGCCCACCAGGCGGGGCAGCCGCTGGGTTCCACCGGCACCGGGAATAATCGCCAGCCGGGTTTCGGTAAGTCCCAGGGTGGCATTATCAGAAGCGATACGAATATCGGAAGCCAGAGCCAACTCAGTGCCTCCCCCGAAAGCATGTCCGTTAACAGCCGCAATGACTGCCTTGGGAAGATTTTCAATCCGGGTAAACAAATCACGGATGGTAAAAATATACTGCTTCACCTGCTCGGGAGTCAGGGTAGCTCTTTCTTTCAGATCGGCTCCGGAACGAAAAGCTTTTTCTCCTGCACCGGTAATTATGACCACCCGCGCCT
>JALVQM010000466.1:0-11599 GCA_027025615.1 Desulfobacteraceae bacterium
TTATTTGAGTTCCGGCCGCCTGAATTTCAGTCTTGAAGTCCAGATGGGTATTGATACATACCAGGGTCCGGCCAGCGGAAGAAAACAGTCCGAAAGTGCATTGCCGGGGCCAACGGCTTTGACGGAAGCGGCTTGGAATATCGGGTGTGGGGCTTAAAAAAAAGTGGTCCCTGTTTATCAATTTCCAGCGCTTATGGTTATAGAATACAACGTTGTTTTGCCAGAATGAAGGCGCTGACATACGCTTGCCGATGAAAGAATATTCAGGCAACTGCCCGGATAAGAATTCTATCTGGAAGTCATTGGCTTCCTGGAAAGCATAAAAGTCTACTGGATGTATTTGCAGCAGTTCAGACAGAGCTTTTTTGCGGAATGGCCAGCTGTGCGGACCGTCATCAGCCAGGCCAAATCTCAGATTAAGAGTCATGACCAGGATTCGGGACGCTTTTGTCTGCTTCATAAGGTGTCACCTCCATGGTCAGTACCCGGTTTGTCTGCCTGTAAAGATTCGATCTCATGCAGAATAAGAGCCTGATCTACTGGATTGTTCTTGAAGTTGTCAAAAGTTACATCATTGAATTCAAGGGCTGCCTTTTGACGAAGTTTTTCAAAGATCGCCAGGTAATTGGCAAGGATACGGCAATTCCAATCAAGGCCCAGCTTACGGGCCATCCGGGTGATATTAATTTCCCGACCTTCTATTTCAATGAAATTTCCAAAAGGCATCTGGTCAAGGCAGACAGTACATTGATCGATGATGAAGGCTTCACGTATTTTCTCATACCGTTGGACAGGCCGAAATCCCAGCTGGTTAAGAATAGCGCCCATGGTTTCAAAATCGTCAACGACGACTTCGTATTCCAGGTAGGATTTGAATTCAGGATTAAATTTGGACGGTCTACGTTTGAAAGTTAAACGTGCGGCTTTGTCTTTACGCAGGCGCAGCAATCGGCCCTCTGATCTCAGTCGTTCCCGGGGATCATCATAGCGGATGTTCAGCTCAAAGGTTTTACCTTGACTGATTCCGCCCAGATCGATGATATTATACTTTATCTTTTCCAGGCAAGGGACGTTGAACTTGACTTCAGTTTCCAGGTGAGCCGTTGTGTCCATGTGGATATATACCGCTTGTGAGTTGTTTTTGTCTATTACAAGAGTACCTAGCTATTAATAACCTTTAACGGTGAAAAATACAAATGATAGCCATGTCGACATCATGGGCGGCCGGTTCAGGTTTGTCGGCCGATGCCTTGCTTCAAAAACTGGATGATCTTCCCTTGGAAGGTGTGGAAATCGATTACAGAGTTGATCCCGCCTGTTTTCACGATTTGAAAAACCTGCTGAAATCATCCCGCCTGGCAGTAGTCAGTCTGCATAATTATTGTCCCTGCCCGGACCTGGTAAAGGGCAGGCCGGCAAGCGGTGATTATTTCAATCTGGCCGATCTTGACAGGGAAGCCAGACAAATAGCCGTCCAATGGACAATGGCGACAATGGAACATGCTGTTGACCTGGAAGCTTCTTTGGTCGTTTTGCATTGCGGTAAAATCCCGGAAAACAACCAGGATCGTCTTTTCAGAAAACAGTTGGCAGTCTGCAAACAGGATGAAATCGATAGCCTGAGGCCCGGTCTTGCAGAAAGAGTGCGGGCTCGCGAATTGATGTCGGCCAAGTGCCTGGATGCATTGCTGTTCAGCTTGGACAGTCTTGTATCATACGCTGTAAAATTAAACCTGACCCTGGGAATAGAAAATCGCTACTATTGGAATGAATTGCCAAGTTTTGAAGAACTGGACAAAATTCTGGATACCTTCAGGGGAGCACCGCTGGGATATTGGCACGATATGGGCCATGCCCGGGCACAGGAACAACTTTCCCTTGTGCAACCGGGGGCATTGTTGGGAACCTATGGAAAAAGCCTGGTGGGCATCCATGTCCACGATGCAGTCGGCCTGCTTGATCACCTGCCTCCGGGCAAAGGCGAACTGGACTTCAGGCAGCTGAAGCAACTGATAGAAAACGATCCGCCACTGGTCATTGAACTTTCCCCGGGAACAAATTATGAGCAGATCAGGGCTGGTGTCGAGTATTTACGTCAATGTCTAGGTTTGGCTTTTACCGCACCTGTTGACTTTGCCCTTGACAGCAAGGATTTTATTATCTAATAGTTCCAGATTCTGAAATCACTATAGGAGAAAGACGGTGAAAAAATATACTTACAGTGCAAAAAATTCGGATAATCCGCGCAAATGGTATGTGGTTGATGCGGAAGGGATGGTGCTTGGTCGACTTGCCTCGGCAGTGGCTGCCAGGCTCAGGGGCAAGTATTCGCCGCTTTTTACTCCCCATGCAGATACCGGTGATTCAATCATAGTCATCAATGCCGAAAAAGTTGTCTTGACTGGCCGTAAATTGGATCAGAAAATGTATCACCGCCACAGCGGTTACATGGGAGGATTGAAATCCATAACTGCCAGGAAGTTGCTGGAAAAACGTCCTGAAGATCTGGTTCGTTTTGCCGTAAAGGGTATGTTACCCAAAAACCGGTTGGGACGTAAGCTTTTCAAGAAGCTCAAGGTTTACGCCGGCAGTGAGCATCCCCATACGGCACAACAGCCGCTGCCTTTGAAAATCGAGAATTAATCGTTTAACTTCAAACTATTGAGGCCGGAGAAAATATGGCACAGGAAAATGTTTACTACGCCACAGGAAAACGCAAAAGCGCAATTGCCAGAACTTGGCTCAGCCCTGGTACCGGTAGAATTATTGTAAACGGGCGACCAATGGATGAGTATTTTACAGTCTATTCAGCCAAGACCATTATTCAGCAGCCTTTGGCTTTGACTAATAACCTTGGCAAATTTGATATCAATATTCGGGTCATTGGTGGAGGAATAACCGGGCAGGCTGGAGCTATTCGGCATGGAATTACCAAGGCTTTGATCTCTTGTGAACCAGAATTACGGTCGGTTTTGAAAAAAGCCGGCTTTGTGCGTCGCGACCCCAGGGCCAAGGAAAGAAAAAAATACGGACAGAAGGGCGCCCGGGCTCGTTTTCAGTTTTCCAAACGTTAAAATCAAGCTTCCTGTTCCGATACCAACAGGGCAAACCGGTTTGCCCTGTTGGTATCGGTATCCTCAATTATATTACGGTTTTTACTTTTTATCTGTCGCATTAATCCAGTTTGACTATTCCTTCTTCAAATATTGTCAGTTGCTCGAGCCCGTTTTTAGTTACCAAGTGAGTGTTTTCGATGCCTACCACTCCCTTGCCCGGGAATATAACCTTGGGTTCCAGGGCGATGACCATGTTATCGGCCAAAGCAAGTTTCTGACCCTTTGCCAGGAATGGAAATTCATCCAGTTCCAGACCCACGCCATGTCCTACAAACCTGATTCGACGCGGGCCAACACCCATGAAGTTCTTTTCCAGCCCTGCATCTGATGCAAGCCGGACGGCAAGCCGGTAAATTTCACCTGAAACAGCTCCGCTCCTGGCTTCATTTTTCAAGCGGGCCTGGATTTTCAAAATCGCCTCATGGGCTCTTTTCAGGTCATCAGGCAGCTTGCCAGAACAATATATGCGCGTATGATCAGCAAGGTAACCACGGTAGGCAAAAACATAATCCAGTAAAATTGGCTGATTTGGTTTGATGACAGAAAACCCCGCTCCCTGAGCAACCGACGGGTTGGCGGCTTCGCCACCGGTGGGTGAAGCCAGGTAGCTGGGGACCGCTGCAGAAGGTCCGGCCATCAAATGCCCGTAGAAAAGCTCGCTACCCCACAGGCGCATACGAATTATTCCCTGGTGTCCGAGTTTGCGTGCCCGGGCTTCGATCAGGCCGGCAGCCTCAAGCTCAGTCATTCCAGGTCGCAGGATTTGTCCTGCAAATTCAGCCACCTGGTCTGCTTTGACGGCCGCCTGACGAATTATTTCGATTTCATAGTCGGACTTTATAGCCCTGATCATCCTTATGGCAGTCGAGATATCAGTCAATTCTGTGTCCGGGAAAATACTTTGATATTGATCGAAAAGATTTACCGGCAGAACATCAAGTTCCATACCGATTTTTTTAGGAATGGGCACCCCATTATCCTTTAATATTTCAGGTAGTTGTTTGGGGCTCGCAAGAGGTGTTACATTTTCCAGGGCTGATTCGGCCCGAGCTCTGCGAAAACTTTTCCTGGCGGCAAGTATTGGATCACCTTTAGCCGGTACATAGAGATTTGCCTGCTGAATGGTTCCACTGAAATAGAAGAGATCGGTGTTTTGCAGGATCAGGGCTCCGTCCAATTTTTTGTCAACTAGTTCTTTTTGTAATTTTTCAATCCGGGCATAAAGCTCTGTCGCCGGTGTTTTACTTGTTTCGTCGAACATGGGTTTCTTCTCCTTGACATGAAGAATGTAAGCTTCCGTTTATTTGCCTCATTATGATGTAATTCAGCGTTGTTCGCTACTTACCCCACAGCCTGTCATAGCTGAGACGGTCATTGACCGGCAGAACAGTAAACATCATCACGTATCATTTCGTCAAGACTTTGATGATAACACCTTTAGTTATAAAAAAATACAATTGCTGGCTTTTCCAATCGACAAAGCACTCCAGATAAGTGCGCGGTGGGAGTTTATCATGGCAAGATGGGAATTTATATGTTCCGCTTTTACCCGTTCAACGGTCCTCTTTCTGTCAATCCGGAACATATTATTTTGATGCATTAACAGTTTCATGGTTGATTTTCAAAACAGATTGCCTAATTGGGGTTGCTTTAATGCAATGGTCGGCTTGAAAACAAGCGGCGCCTAGGATATGTTACGGGTTCGGTCCGGCCGGAAAGTCTGCAGGCCAATCCTGGTTACAGGAGGGAACAAAATGACAGCTTATTTTATTCGCCGCTTGCTGCTGATCGTTCCCACTTTTATCGGCATTACAATCCTGGTATTCATAATTACCCGTTTTGTTCCCGGCGGTCCCATAGAAAGAATAATCTCCCAAGCCCGCCAAATGCAAATGGCCGGCTACGGACCGGGCACATCGTCATCTGACAGCCAAACCCAGCCCCTTTCTGATGAACAGATCCAGACCCTCAAGGAATATTACGGTTTCGACAAGCCTGTGCTGGTAAGCTACTTCGCCTGGTTGGGTAAGGTTCTCAAAGGGGATTTAGGAGTCTCCACCCGTTATTACGATCCGGTTTGGGACATGATCAGGGATCGCATACCAATTTCACTATATTTCGGCATCTTATCCTTATTGATGGTTTACGGTGTCTGTATCCCCCTGGGTATAGCCAAGGCGGTGCGCCATAAAACGGGCTTCGACAACACGACTTCAGCCCTGGTTTTTGTTGGATATGCGGTTCCCGGATGGGTGGTAGGAGTGTTCTTGCTCGTTCTGCTTGCCTCTCACTGGGAAATATTTCCTCTGGGAGGGCTGGTCAGCGAGCAGTTTGAAGATTTCACCACTTGGCAAAAAATAATGGATCTGGCCTGGCATACGGCTCTGCCGTTGACTGCTTATGTAATAGGTTCATTTGCCGTGATGACATTTTTAATGAAAAACACCCTGATGGACAATCTGGCATCCGATTATGTGCGAACAGCAATGGCCAAGGGTCTTTCTTTCAAGGCGGCTGTTTTCAGGCATGCCTTGCGTAACAGCCTGATTCCGATGGCTACAAGTTTCGGCAATAACATTTCCGTTATTCTTTCAGGATCTTTCCTGGTTGAAAAAGTTTTCAATATAGACGGGATGGGGTTGTTGGGATACGAGTCGGTGGTGGAAAGAGATTATCCTGTGGTGCTGGGCATCCTTGTGATTTCGTCTCTTTTGTTTATGATTGGCAACATCTTGTCGGACTTGTGTGTGGCCCTGGTAGATCCCAGGGTAAAATTCGAGTAGACCATGCTGCGATTGAATCCGCTTACTGTCAAAAAAATTCGGCGATTCAAGTCTATTAAAAGGGGCTATTACTCATTGGTAGTTCTGGTGTTGATGATAGCGGTTTCCCTGGGCGCTGAGCTGCTGGTCAACAAGCGTGCCCTGGTGGTTTCATACAACGGCAGGTTGTTTTTCCCGACCTATGGGGCGATGATACCGGGGCGGACTTTCGGTCTGGATTACGATTACGAAACAAACTATCGTCAACTGAAGAAAATTTTTGCAGCCCAAGATCAAGGCAATTGGGTTCTTTTACCTCCGATACCATATGATCCTTATGAAAACGATTTGCGTCCGGATGACTATCCGCCCTTTCCTCCATCCCTGGCTTCCAGGCATTTTCTGGGTACCGATGCTGTCGGCAGGGATGTGGCTGCCCGCCTGATCTATGGGTTCCGGATTGCGATTTTCTTTTCCCTTGGTCTACTGGTTATCAATTATGCTATCGGTGTGGCGGTGGGATGCGCCATGGGATACTGGGGAGGGCTTTTTGACCTTTTTTTCCAGCGGCTGATCGAGATCTGGTCTAATGTCCCGTTTTTGTATGTCATTATCATTATATCATCAATCGTTGTACCTACCTTCTGGATCCTGATCCTGATAATGGCTATGTTCGGCTGGATGGGTATGACTTGGACTATGCGAACAATGACGTACAAAGAAAAGGCCCGGGATTACGTACTGGCGGCCCGTGCATTGGGGGCCGGAGATTTACGGATAATTTTCAAGCACGTTATCCCCAATACTGTTGCTGTCATAGTTACTTTCGCTCCTTTTTCAATTTCAGGTGGTATAGTCGCATTGACTTCTCTGGATTACCTCGGCTTTGGTCTGCCGCCGCCCACCCCTTCCTGGGGAGAGCTGCTGCAGCAGGGATGGACAAACCTTGATTCCTGGTGGATATCGGCAGC
The DNA here is from genome assembly GCA_027025615.1 of Desulfobacteraceae bacterium. GTDB lineage: Bacteria > Desulfobacterota > Desulfobacteria > Desulfobacterales > Desulfosarcinaceae > JALVQM01. The sequence continues at coordinate 6,850 of JALVQM010000466.1, forward strand.
CGTGGTGGCGGCCATGACAGTCACTCTGCTTACAGTGACTTTTATTGGCGAGGCCATAAGGGAGGCTTTCGACCCCAAGATGCATACTATTTATGAATAGCGGTGTTTGGCAAAGAAGAAGGGTTTGGGGAATAATGAAATATATAATCAAGTCGTTCTTGTTGTTGATGTTGCTGGCCGGTTGTGGCAGCTTGTCAGTTGGGGCTGAAACCCTGCCTGACGATATCAAGTGGCTTACAAATGACAGCGATCAGGTCTATGCTTCACCCGAAGCTCAAAAGGGAGGGACCTTCCACAGCGCCATCCTGTCTTTTCCCCTGACCTTTCGGACGGTAGGGCCTGATTCAAACAGTTCTTTCCGGGGTGCTATTCTTGGCAATCAGCTTTCCCTGGTGGGTATCCATCCCAACACCGAGAATATTATTCCTGAACTGGCGACTCACTGGGCCTTTGGCAAAGATAAAAGGACCATGTACTTCAGGCTCAATCCCGATGCCCGTTGGTCTGATGGAGTCCCGGTCACTGCTGCTGATTTCGCTTTTACCCTTGAGTTTATGCGCTCCAAGTATATCGTGGCTCCTTGGTACAACGATTATTACACCAAGGAAATCGAAAAAGTAATTGTTTACAATGACCACACCCTGGCTGTGGTCAGTACAAAAGCCCAACCGGACCTGCATCTTAAACTTAGTATTTCACCAACACCCAGACACTTCTATGGTTCCTTGGATAAGAATTTTGTTCGAAAGTACAATTGGAAGATAGTACCCAACACCGGTCCTTACCAGATATCGGATTTCAAAAAAGGTCGTTATGTCAAGTTCAAGCGGAAGAAGGACTGGTGGGCCAAGGATCTTCGGTATTTCAAGCATCGTTTCAACGTTGACAAGGTTATATACACTGTTGTGCGGGATTTCAATCTCATGTGGCAGTATTTCCGCAAGCGCAAGCTTGACACATTCCCCATGACCATGCCCAAGTTTTGGCATGTCCGCTCCCGGATACCGGAGATAAAGAATGGCTATATAAAGAGGATCTGGTTTTTCAACGATACCCAGCAGCCGGCAATGGGCATGTGGCTTAATATGGACCGGCCTATTTTCAAGGATCCCAATGTGCGTTACGCTTTTGCTCATGCCATGAATATAAGGAAAGTAATCGAAAAAGTTCTCTGGAACGATTACTACCGGCTGGAACAGATGTTTGTCGGTTACGGCAAATACACAAACCCGCAGATAAAAGCCCGGCGCTTCGACTTGGACAAAGTAAAGTACTACATGGAAAAAAGCGGCTGGCATCGCGGTAACGATGGTATCTGGGAAAAAAACGGACGCCGGTTTTCAGTTGAAGTAAGTTACAGTGTTGACCAGCACACCCCACGGCTGGTGGTGCTTAAAGAAGAAGCCAAGAAAGCCGGTATCGAACTGCGTCTGCAGAGGCTGGATGCGGCTGCGGCCTACAAGAAAGTAATGGAAAAACGTCATGATGTTGCCTGGATGGGCTGGAGTACTTCTTTGCGGCCACAGTACTGGGAGCATTTCCATTCAGTAAATGCTCACAAAGCCCAGACCAACAATATAACCAATACGGATGATCCGGAAATGGATCGCTTGATAGAAGCATATCGCAGCAGTCTGGATGAAGCTGAAAGAATAAGATTATCCCACAAGATTCAGGAACGAATTCACCGAATTGGAGCTTATGTTCCGACTTTTATGGTTCCCTATGTCCGTCAGGCGTACTGGCGCTGGTGGAGGCTGCCCAAGGTTCCCGGCACACGCCATACTGGCGATCTGTTCGAGCCGTTCGGCAGTTCTACCGGGGGGCTGTTCTGGTTCGATAATCAGTTATACCAGGAAACCATCAAAGCGATCAAAAAGAAAAAGGTTTTTAAACCAGAGACCATAATCGACAAGACTTATAAGAAATTTTAGTTAACGACCCATTTATATGATTATGAAAAGATTATGAAATCTTATAAATCATCATCAAAGCCATTGCTCCTGGTGGAGGGGTTGAGCACCGGTTTTTTGACCGAAAAAGGTCCCGTGAGGGCGGTGGATGATGTCAGTTTCAGCATCAACCGTGGTCAGATAATGGGACTGGTGGGCGAGTCCGGCTGTGGAAAGAGTGTTAGCGCTCTTTCCATTATGCGTCTGCTGCCCAAACCGGCCGGTTTCATTGAAAAGGGCAGGATTTTCTTCGACGGCATTGATATTCTGGAATTGCCGGCCGATTCCATGCGTCGCCTGCGGGGGGCACGGATTGCCATGATTTTTCAGGAGCCCATGACTGCCCTGAACCCGGTTCACCGTATCGGTCACCAGTTGATGGAGATCTTTACCCTTCATCGACCCGAAATGACTTCCGGCCAGATGTATCATGCCTGTCTTAGGCTTTTCGAACAGGTTGGTATTCCTGCTCCGGAGCAGAGGATGGATGAATATCCCCACCAGATATCCGGCGGTATGCGCCAGCGGGTAATGATTGCCATGGCTTTGGCCTGTGAACCTGACCTGCTAATAGCCGATGAACCAACAACGGCGCTGGATGTAACAATCCAGGCTCAAATCCTTGAACTTATAAGAGATCTTCAGCATCGTAGTGGTATGGCCGTATTATTTATTACCCATGACCTGGGGGTGATAGCCGAGCTTTGTGACCATGTCCAGGTGATGTACGCCGGCAAGATTGCTGAAAGTGCCACTACCAGGCAGTTGTTCGAAAATCCCTTGCATCCTTACACCAAGGGGCTTTTGGAGGCCATTCCAAGTCTGGAAACCCCTTCCAAGGTACCCTTGCCGGTTATCAAGGGCAGTGTCCCCGGGCTTGATAACCTGCCTGCTGGGTGTCGTTTTGCCAATCGCTGTCCCAAGGCCTTTGATAAGTGTGAAATGTTTTTTCCGGAACTGATTGAACCTGAAGCAGGCCGCCGTGTTGCCTGTCATTTGTTCGGTAACAGGCCTCGGCCACAGGAGGACCCGTGATTCAGGAACTGCTGAAGGTCGATAACCTGAAAATGTATTTCCCGGTACGTGGGGGCGTGTTGCGCAGGCTTCAAGGTTTTGTGCATGCGGTTGACGGTATATCATTCAAGGTCCCGCCCGGCACAACCCTGGGACTCGTTGGTGAATCAGGGTGTGGTAAAACTACTGCCGGCCGGGCAATTTTACAATTGTACAAGCCGACTGCCGGGAAAGTAGTTTTTCAGGGCAGGGATCTGGCAGGTCTCAATCACCATCAAATGCGGCATGTCCGCCGAGATTTGCAGATGATTTTTCAGGATCCCTTTGAATCGCTGAACAGTCGCCATACGGTAGGCGAAATCCTTGAAGAGCCTTTCATTGTCCATGGAATTGATGACAGGCACAGCCGTAAGAACAAAGTCATGCAATTATTGGAAATGGTGGGATTGTCCCGCTCGGTAATCGCTCGTTTCCCACATGAATTTTCAGGCGGCCAGAGGCAGAGGATCGGAATTGCCCGGGCAATTGCCCTGGAACCTAAACTGGTTATCTGTGACGAGCCGGTTTCAGCCCTTGATGTTTCCATCCAGTCACAGATCCTGAATCTACTTTTGGAACTTCAGCAGCAAATGGGCTTGAGTTATGTCTTTATTTCCCATGATCTGGCCGTTGTAAAGTTTATTTCCGATGCAATAGCTGTCATGTACCTGGGCAAGATCGTTGAGCAGGCCCCGTCCGGCGATCTTTACCGGAAGCCGTTGCATCCTTATACCCGGGCTTTGATAGCATCAATACCAATTGCCCAACCGGGGCGCCGGGGTATCCGGGCTGCCCTGCAGGGTGAGGTGCCTTCGCCTGTCAATCCCCCTTCCGGTTGTCGTTTTAATCCGCGTTGTGTACATGCCAGGGAAATTTGTCGGCAGGAAGTTCCCAAGCTTGTTCCCCGTCCGCAGTTATCCGGCCCTGAACATCTTGTGGCCTGCCACCGGACAATCGAATTGGCGCGATGAAATAAACAGGGCAAGGACGATTGAGTCATCCTTGCCCTGCTGTGTTTGGAAATAATAATGAATTAAGGCTCTGAGGTATCGCCTTTCTTATTTTGGGCGGTTGCTTCCGGTTGATTTTGTTGTTCTGCCGGCTTTTGTTGCTCTTCCTGGGGGGCTGCCTCTGCGGCTTCAAGTTCGCCTATACGCTCTTTGACCTGTTGAATTTTCTTGGATATAAGATCTTTCTGATCCTGGTCCAGGGCAAGGGTCTTGGCATCCTGCAAGTATTCCAAGGCGGATTCAAGGGATTCGGTGTTATCTTTAGCCGTTGCCACATCGGCTTTATACATTAGAACGATCCGGTCAATGTTGTCAATCCGACGGTAGACTTCTGACCGCATTTCGTTGCTGACTGCAAAATTGAGCGCTTTTTCAAGGTAGGATTTTATGCCCTCAAAATCCGGCAGTTCTTCTACATCAAGCAGGTTATCAGCTTTTTCCAGATAGTACTTGAAAACCAAGGGATAAACTTCTTTGCGGCTGAAGACTTTCTTTGAAAGCTCAGGAGCCTTGACACCGGGCAGGGTCATAAAATGTTTTTGACCAAGGGGGGCGAATTTGCCTTTGCTTATTTCCAGGGCCCCATCATGGGGTTTTATGTAATACCTGCCTGAATTCCTTATACTCGCCCCGATCACAAGCAGAATCAGAAATGCCAGCCCGGCGATGAAAATTTTCATTGCATTTTCCACTGGGTCTTTTTCCTTTTTTTCGATCTGCTGGGTTTCGTCGTAT
>JALVQM010000466.1:11609-24472 GCA_027025615.1 Desulfobacteraceae bacterium
CTTCAGCGGCCTTCCGGGCTGCCTCTTCAGCGGCTTTCTTTTCGGCAGCGGCCTTTTCTTCAGCGGCCTTCCGGGCTGCCTCTTCTGCGGCTTTCTTTTCAGCAGCGGCCTTTACAAGATTTTGCATTGAAAATGATAGTTTCAGTAATTTTTTGCGCTTTTCAGCTTCTTGCTTATCGGTGGTATCGATCAAAGGTGGAGCAGATCCTGACCTTACCGGAAGGGCTGGACTGAAAAGAGACTCCATCATTGGTGAATCAAATTTCTTGAGCAAAAGCTGCCGACGGGTAAGCTTTTTAGGAGCTGATTTTTTCTTTGCAGTTTTGCTGGACTTGGTTGCAGCCTTCTTAGAAGGTTTAGAGGCGGCTTTGGCTTTGGTCTTAACTGCCTTTTTGGGAGTCGCTTTTTTGGGCTGCTTTGCGCCTTTACCGGTCTTGGCGGCTGCTTTTGGTGTTTTGGACTTGGTTTCTTCGTCTTTTGTTTTGGTTTTGGCTTTGGTCTTTTTACTGGTGGATTTGATCAGGCTTTTTTTTCCCATTAGGTGCCTCTTGCAAATGTTCAAGGATTGCTATGAGTTAGCTGACAATAGATAGAAACCACATATACTTGATTGCAGTGGTTTTGTAAACCCTTTTTTCCCGTAATACCAAGATCAAAGCCCGGCCCGGGAGGCTAGAGGCCTGTATTGGTTGTTTACATTTGTTAAAAACTAAATTATTCTGGCAGCAATGATTAACTTGTCGATTTGAATGGAAAATTCTAAGCTGAAATGATCTTTCCAATGAAGCTTTCTCTTGTTTTAGGTATCCGTTACCTGGGGAGCAAGGGTAAAACTAGTTCACGCTGGATAACGCTCTTGGCAGTTGCCGGTATAGCCGTAGGGGTTATGGTGTTGTTTGTAACCATGGCCGTGATGACGGGCTTTCAGGTTGAGCTCCAGAACAGGATTCTGGCTATTGAATCCCATGTTGTTGTAATGCGTTATGGGGGAGCCATTGAGAATTACCAGCGTATAAGCAAGCTTGTTAAGAACATAGAAGGTGTGAGGACTGTTCAGCCTGTAGTTTATACCCAGGGGATGTTACGCGGCCCCAAGGGTACATCTGCTGTTGTAATCCGCGGCATTTCAGCAGCACAGTTCGCCTACGGTCAACAGAGTTTTCTGGCACCGGTTTACAAGGCATTATCAGGAGCAGATTCAAAAGAGCACCATCGATCACGAGAGGCGATCCTTGTAGTAGGCAAGGTAATGGCCGAAAGGCTGGGCTTGGGTAAGGGGGCTGCGGCAATCCTGTTGACAGCCGGTTCTGGTTCGCGACCGGGCCTGTTACCCCAAATGCATCGTTTCAAAGTGGGCGGTTTTTTCGAAACCGGGATGTACGAGTATGATGGAGCCATGGCATACATGCGGCTTGCCGATATTCAGCGTGTGACAGACATGCATGGTTCTGTCAGCGCCCTGGAAGTTCGTCTGGATGATGTTTATAAATCACCGGCTGTATCTCAACGTATCCTGGAAAAACTTGGTTATCAATACTGGGTTCAGGACTGGCAGCAGATGAATCGTAATCTTTTCTCGATGTTACGGCTGCAAAAAATCCTGATGTACATAATCATGACCCTTATAATATTTGTTGCCGCTTTCAACATCTCAAGCGCACTTGTCATGATGGTTATTGAAAAGCGTAAAGATATAGCTATTTTGAAAACAATTGGAGCAACTTCAAGCTTGATCAGCCGCATTTTTATTTTCAAAGGATTTCTTGTCGGTCTGGGAGGAACCGCTATCGGGATTTCGCTTGGCGGCCTGGCATGCCTGACCCTGGCGAAATACCAGTTTGTTCATCTGCCGGGGGATGTATATTTTTTGACGACCCTGCCGGTGAAGATTTCTTGGGAGGATGTAGCCATGGTGGTAGTTGTGGCTGTTTTGATTTGCCTGCTGGCAACTATTTATCCGGCTCGCAGGGCATCTAGCCAGTCGCCGGCAGAGGCCCTGCGGTTTGGATGATTTGTTGCCCGCGGGTTTGCTGATATTAATAACTTTTAAATAAGGGTAGCTTGTAAACCAAGTGAAATCATAATAAAATTACGATTTGGAGAGTTTTTCAAAACAAATTACACGCTGTGTGTTGTGCTCTAAAAATAATCGTAAATGCGGGAATAATTCCCAAACACAGTTGTTCGCTTATTTGTGGGATTTTCAAATATGTTTGTACGGCGATTAGCGCTTGGCTTTGATTTGTAAAACCTGTTGTCCTAATGGATATGGGGAAGAAAATCCATGTCGAAATTTCTGAAATTAGTTCCTGTTGCTGTTTTTATCCTGTTGGCTGCATCCACATTGACAAGTGAATGGAGACCTGACCTGAGCTTGCAGGAATTGCTCAGCGGACCCCTTTTCTGGCGGGTTTCGATTTTACTGGTTCTTTTGGCCCTGGTCTATTACGGCTGGGGGTTTGTAAGAAGAGTTGAAGCCTCCCAAAAATATCGCCGGGCGGAAGAAGTGCTGGAAGAAGCCAGAAAGAAAGCTGAAAACGAAAAAGATGCGGCATCGCAACTGAGAAAGAAGATTGAAACTGAATGCCAACGCAAATTGGCAGAAAAACAGCGTGAGCTTGAACGGGAAACAGTCAAACTAAAAGAGTATATAAAAACAATAGAACATCAGAATCTTGAGCTGAAGGCCACGGTTGGACGTCTGATGCGTCTATTGAAGAAAAAGAAAAGTGAGTAGTTTTTCCGAAAATATGATTGTTTTTGTTGTAGTGCAGGATATGCTCCCGGGACGGGCAAGATGAAGAGAAAAACTATAAAATTTACCTACATCTTTGAATTCAAAGATGTGCCAAATATTTTCTATGATTTGCTGATAGATCCTGTTAGGCTTCGCCTGATTAAGGATTTGATCGACAATCCACCCCGCTGGACCAAATTGAATTACAAGAAATGCCGTTGTTGCAGCCTGGAAGAAAACCAAAATCCGTATTGCCCGATTGCATTGAACCTGGTTGATTTGATTGAAACTTTCAAGAATGTAAGTTCTTATAGAGATTGCAAAGTAACATGTGTGACAGCCGAACGTGCTTTTTCAAAGGATACTTCAGCCATGGAGGGTTTGACTTCGATTTTCGGTGTCATCATGGCTACTAGCGATTGCCCGGTTATGTCTTTTTTCCGACCCATGGCTCGCTTTCACCTGCCGTTTTCAACCATAGAAGAGACCATGGTCAGGGTTACATCGCTATACATGTTGCAGAGACATTTGATGGCAAGGGCAGGTGTGAAAGTCGATCCAGGTGATTTGCGACCCTTGGAAGCCCAATACAAGAAGGTGGAACAGGTTAACCAGGGATTGCTGGATAGGATTACCGGTCAGGCCCGCTTGGATGCCGACAAAAACGCCATTGTAACTTTGCACTCGCTGGCCCAGTTCCTTTCAATGGAGTTTGATTACAACCTTGATTTTTTATCCAGCATTCTTCCCTGGACAGAGCAGACCGGAGATGATTCACTGTGAGTCGCAAGGATAGTTCCCAGCCGTTGCAACCCTGGTTATTGCTGGCACTTTTCAGTCTGGGCGTTGCCATGGGCTGTGCCGGGCATATTGTCGAAAATCATTCTCATTCGGCACCTGAACACGGGCGATCAAGAGCTTTGCATACAACTGCCGGACATGGACAACACCGGTCAGAGTCCAGGTATTACGTCACTGGGGAAACTGCTGAAGATCGGCTTATTACCAGGAAGCTTGAAAAGGCATGGAAGAGTTGGAAAGGCACACCCCATCGTATGGGTGGAACCACCCGCGGTGGTGTGGATTGTTCCGGGTTGGTTCAAATACTCTACAAGGAACTTTTTGGCATTTCCATGCCGCGCACAGTGGCCCGCCAGGTCAAATTGGGGCAACCCGTAAGACAGGAGGGGCTGCGTCCAGGGGATCTGGTTTTTTTTCTGCCTCCGGGAAAGCGTCATGTCGGGATTTACATGGGACAGGGAAGGTTTTTACATGCCTCCGCTCGCAGGGGGGTAGTCATATCAATGTTATCGGAAAATTATTGGGGAAAGTATTACTGGACGGCCCGGAGGTATTTTAGATGATGCAGGATCATGGTTAATCGTATGTCCAGTCCGGCTTGACAATCCCTGATTGGCAGGATTAAATGCGGGCCGGTTATACTTTTTCGACATAAAGCGGGGAATTCTATCCATTGGCAAGATTTATAAAAAAAATATTACAAGTAATTTTATCCGGAAATAAATCCGGTGAGCGAACTACCCAGTCTGCGGCACCGGCAACAGAAAAGTCCAAGGTCCCGGTACAGACCAAGCAAAAGACTAAAATTGCGGAAAGCCGACTTAAATCCAGCAAGAAACCCAGGACCGGTCGTAAGAAAAACAGGTCGAAAACAAAAACCTGGAAGCCGGAGGATTATAAGGTGAAACCGGTGACAGGCAAGGTGCGTTTCCATGACCTTGATCTGCCCAACCAGGTTTTGCATGCAATCGCAGACCTGGGTTTTGAATATTGTACACCGATTCAGGCCCGGATTTTGCCCAGCGCTCTTAAGGGTAAGGATGCCTTTGGCCGTGCCCAGACAGGTACAGGCAAAACAGCGGCTTTCATTATTGCCGTACTTACCCGGATGATGAGGCAGAGTACAGGTTCCAAACCCAAGGTTGGCCAACCTCGGGTGCTGGTGCTTGCTCCAACCAGGGAGCTGGTGATTCAGATTGCCGATGAAGCCCAAGACCTGGCTAAATATACCAGGTTTAAAATAGTTAAGATTTTTGGCGGGATGGATTATGAAAAGCAGAGGCGCCGGCTTTCTCAAGGCCCGATCGATATCATGGTGGCTACACCAGGACGTTTGCTTGATTTTAAGCGTAACAGGGAAGTCGACTTGGGAAAAGTGGAGACCCTGATTATCGACGAGGCTGACCGGATGCTTGACATGGGCTTTATCCCTGACGTTAGGAAGATAATTTACAGCACTCCCCACAAGGACCAGCGCCAGACCATGCTGTTCAGTGCTACCCTGACCGAGGATGTCAGGCGCCTGGCCGCCCAGTGGACCAGAGATCCAATGGTGGTTGAAATCGAGCCTGAGCATGTGGCTGCCGATACAGTGGATCAAAAGATCTATATTGTTACCACCCAGGAAAAATGGGCTCTGCTCTATAACATTATAACCCGTGAAAATCTGAAACGGGTCATTGTTTTCTGCAACCGTAAGGATGAGACCCGTCATCTGTCAGGCCTTCTAAATAGGTACGGAATCAACTGTGCCGTTTTATCGGGGGATATCAGGCAGCGCAAGCGACTTAAAACACTTGAAGATTTCAAGGGTGGTAAGATAAGGGTGCTGGTGGCAACCGATGTTGCCGGTCGTGGTATTCACATCGAAGGTATGGATCATGTCATTAATTACACTTTGCCGCGTGATCCTGAAGATTACGTTCATCGTATTGGGCGAACCGGAAGGGCAGGGGTTACCGGTACCTCCATCAGTTTCGCAGACGAAGATGATTCTTTTTTTATTCCGCACATAGAAAAACTTATTGGGCAATCCCTGCCATGTATTCAACCGGATGAACAATGGTTGAAGCTGCCTAAAGTAAAAAAACAGTCCCCTGTCCAAACCAGTCGCCCTAAATCTAAAAGACGGTATCAACGGAGCGGGAAAAAAAACAGGCGCCCGGGTTCACGGTCCAAGGCGATATCCAGAGGTTCGCGAAGCTGACAGGCTACTGATTTTAGATAGATGGATAATACCAGAAAGGAAAAGCATGGATCCCAGATTATGCATGATAAACGTTATGGCAGACGTCATCGGCGCCAATGAGAATTACGGCCATGATCGGCTCAATGACGACCAGGTATGGCAGCGTTTCATGGCCGACGTGTTCAGACGCATGGACACGGTTGAGGATGAATCTGCCCGTGAAATTCTGGCCGGCATAGACCGGGAGGAATTCCAGCAATGGATAGATGATCCCGCCTTCTGGCAAGAAGTTGATGAAGAAATCCAAAGGCGTATCCAGGTTCTGCAGACGGTTTTGCCTTCCGGCAATTGCGGTAATTGTTGATAGAGCCGATCAATTATTTTGACGCAAAATGATCGAAGCCTTTATCTTCAAGGCAGATAAAGGTGCCGTCAGGATTAACCAGCCTGATACCGGGCGACTCGACTATTTTCCCTATACAAGTCAGGCCCGTCAATTTTTGTTCCAGTATTTTCATATTACGGGGACTGATGGTAAAGAGCAGTTCAAAATCCTCTCCACCGTTAAGGGCGAACTGAAGCGGGTCGACACCCAGAATTTGGGCTGCTTCAAGTGTTTGATGATCCTGGGGAATGGTGTCTGCATACAACAAGGCCCCGACCTTGCTCTGGCGACATATATGACCTGTTTCCGAGGCAAGTCCGTCACTGATATCTATCATCGCGTTGGCCAGGGGAGCGATTGTTGCCGCTATATCCAACCTGCAGCCGGGACTGAGATGTTTTTCCTTAAGGTGAGGGTGAGGAGACAGACCCTTTTCAAGCAAAGCAAGGCCCGCAGCCGATGCTCCCAGGTTTCCGGTTACAACCAGTAGATCTCCAGGCGTGGCCTGGTTGCGCAAGCAGAGGTTTCCTTTTTCAACGGTGCCGATCAGGGCAATGGAAATGACCATTTTGCCACCTTTGCAAGTGTCACCACCGGCAACCGCAACCCGGTATGGTTTGCATGCAGCTTTCAGGCCTTTGCAGAAAGACAATACCCATGTTTCGGGGGTTGTTGTCGGCAGGGCCAGGGATAAAAACATCCAGCGGGCTGTACCTCCCATGGCGGCAATGTCACTAAGATTGCATGCTGCAGCCTTGAATCCTACCTGGAAGGCAGTGGCCCAGCGCCTTGAAAAATGAACGTTTTCAACCAGCATATCGGTGGTGACGAGGGTTAACAGGTCTGTTGATTCTTCCTGCTTGATGACCGCGGCATCATCACCGATCCCCATAAGAACCTCTTTACCGCCTGCCGGCAACAGGGGGGCCATTTTTTCGATAAGCTCGTATTCACTGTTTATGGTCCTTGTTGAAACCTGGCTGGGGCTGTTTGTTTTACCGGACATGGTAGCTGTAACCTTTCCTGTTTGCGATACTCTTCCTAACAGTGTGGGAAACTGCCGTCAAGTATGATGGTTTGGCACTGATCTAATTGCTTGTCCATAAGGGTTTCGGCTTGTTGGCAGGGGAACATCGGCGTCCGGCTGGACAGCGGCTTTATCAATGGTTAGTTTGAATCCATGTCAATCGCAGAAGATGAAAGGAGCTCGATCATGGAAAAAGATACATTTTCTATACCTAACATTTCGTGCCATCATTGTACCATGACTATTGAAAAAGAATTAAAAGATCTTGAGGGCGTAAGCCTGGTGGAAAGTGACGTTGAGGCGAAGCAGGTTACGGTTCATTGGAAGAATCCTGCCGACCGGAAAAAGATCCTCGACCTTTTGAAAGAGATAAACTACCCGGCTGCCCAGTAATCTGGAAAGGAAATACGTACCCTGAGCCAAGCCGTTTCAGTGCCCTGGACATATCCTGAAGTTGTTGTGGATATTAACGCCCGGTATCTGTGCGGTTAAAAGTTGAAAATCGTTGTTGGGGGAGAATGCAAGATGCCCGTATCTACGGTCCAATTACCGGTTTCCGGAATGACCTGTGCCAACTGCGCCATGAATATAGAGCGGGCGGTAAAGAAGATGGCCGGAATCCGGAATGTGAATGTCAACTTTGCGGCCGAACAGGTCACAGTGGAACTGGATACTGCTCAGACCGATGTGCCTGCCGTGGTAAAGCAAATTGAGGATAGCGGTTACAAAGTGACCGGTACAGCGGCAGAGTTTGTGATCGGCGGTATGACTTGTGCCAATTGCGCCATGAACATTGAGCGTACTTTGAAAAAACGGCTTCCGGGTGTGATTGATGCCCGGGTGAATTTTGCCTCGGAAAGGGCTGTGGTTGAATTTTTACCAGGCATTCTATCAAAGGATGATCTGGCTGCGGCCATAAAGCAGGCAGGATATACGGCCGAAGTGGCAGAGTCGGATCAAGATCAGGAAGTATTCACCCGGCAGGCTGAAATCAGGCGGCAGACCATTCGTTTTTGGGTAGGGGTTATCTTTTCAGCCCCGTTGTTGATTTTAAGCATGGGACGCGACTTTGGGCTGTTTGGGCAATGGATTCAGACTTCAGGGGTCAACTGGCTTTTCTGGGGCCTGGCGACACCGGTTCAGTTCTATACAGGGTGGGATTACTACGTTGGTAGTTGGAAAAGCCTGCGTAATCGAACGGCGAACATGGATGTGCTGGTGGCCATGGGCTCGTCAGTGGCTTACCTTTATTCGGCTGTAGTGGTGGTGCTTGGTATAGAGTCTTCCCATGTATATTTCGAGACCGCGGCGGTGATAATTACCCTGATCAAGCTCGGCAAGCTCTTGGAAGCCCGCACCAAGGGCAAAACCGGGGCCGCCATTCGTAAGCTGATGGACCTGAGCCCAAAAACAGCCACAGTGATTCGTAATAACCAGGAGCAGGAGATTACCCTGGATCAGGTGGTTGTTGGTGACGTGGTTGTTGTCCGTCCAGGGCAGAGTATCCCGGTTGACGGCCAGATCATCGAGGGCCGGGCTGCCGTTGACGAGTCAATGCTTACTGGTGAACCGTTACCCGTGGACAAGCAAAAGGGAGACATGGTCGCAGGGGGAACCTTGAACAACGATGGCCTTATCAAGTTCAAGGCTGTGCGGGTAGGTCGTGATACGGCCCTTGCCCAGATCATCAGGCTGGTGCAGGAGGCCCAGGGTTCGAAGGCTCCGATCCAGGCGCTGGCCGACCGGGTGGCAGCGGTCTTTGTGCCGGTTGTGATTGCAGTTGCCGGGGTGACATTTTCCCTCTGGTGGGCTATCGGAGGCGAGTTTGTTCCGGCTATGATTCGCATGGTTGCTGTCCTGGTAATAGCCTGTCCCTGCGCCCTGGGGCTGGCAACACCGACGGCCATTATGGCCGGTACCGGCAAAGGCGCCCAGCAGGGTATACTTTTTAAAGATAGTGAAGCTTTGCAGACAGCAGCTTACATTAAAACTGTCGTTCTTGATAAAACAGGTACCATAACCCAAGGCAAACCCGAAGTTACCGATGTAATCCCGCTGGATGACAAAATAGAACCAAACCAGGTCTTACAGGCAGCGGCGTCCGTGGAGCAAGGCTCTGAGCATCCTGTGGGCCGAGCCATAGTTGCTGCTGCCGGTATTGATCACATGGAACTTTGGCCACTGGATGATTTCCGGTCCACCGGAGGCGAGGGGGTGGAGGCCACTTTTGGACAAAAGGTTTACAAGGTCGGCAAACCGGATTGGTTTATGAAATCCGGAGTCCGTATGGATGCTGCCAATCCGCAGGTGGAGCAGTTGCGTAAGCAGGGCAAGACGGTGGTAATGGTTGCTGAAGAAGACAAAGCCATCGGTGTGATCGCGGTTGCCGATACCATAAAGCCGGATTCGCCCCAGGCCATTGATGCCATGCATGCCATGGGATTGGAAGTGGTAATGTTGACCGGCGATAATCTCAACACCGCTCAGGCAATTGCCGACCAGGTCGCCGTTGACCGGGTGATGGCCGAAGTTCGTCCCCAAACAAAGGCAGAGGCCGTACGCAGTTTGCAACAGAAAGGGGCTAAAGTAGCCATGGTTGGCGACGGCATCAACGATGCCCCGGCCCTGGCTCAGGCAGACGTTGGGATTGCCATCGGCACCGGAACCGACGTGGCCATTGAAACAGCAGGGGTCATCCTGGCCAGTGGCAGCCTCTGGGGAGTACCCAGAGCAATAGACCTTGCCCGGCGTACCATGCGCACCATCAAGCAAAACCTGTTCTGGGCATTTATCTACAATCTTGTATTAATACCGCTTGCTGCCGGTGTGCTGCATCCATTAGGCGGTCTGCCACTGATGCTGCGCGAACTTAACCCCATGCTGGCCGCCCTGGCTATGTCTTTCAGTAGCATAACTGTGGTTTCCAATAGTCTGCGTCTGGCTCACCGTGGGGTGACCCTGGGGGGACAGGCCTGAGCCTTTCACCGCTGGAAAAGGAAAGGCCTTACTCGATAATTGCTTGAGTTATGACGGCTTTGAGATTATTTGGTATTATTTTTCTGTATCCTTTCAGAGACAAAGATTCCCACCAGCCAGGCGATTAATACCGTCATGTAAATCTGGCCGATCAAGGCCTCTACAAAAGCCATGGAACGGGCCGTGTTGCTGACCGGGGTTATGTCTCCGTAGCCCAGGGTGGTGATCGTTACAAAACTTAGATAAATAAAGTCACTTATCATCGGCAGATGATTGGTATTCGGGAAACGGAATGCATTGGGGACAAATATTGCCATTATGGAGTAGCAAAGGCTCCAGAAAACGCCAATAAGCAGATATACAGCCAGGGCAGCGAAGATTACCTGGCTGGTTATGCTTCGGCGTGAAAACACGAACTTCAGAATGGTAATAATTATGTACAAAATGAAAAGGGCGTTGGCTATATTGGCGGCAAGGATTGCAGGCGGCGTTTGATAAAAATAAGACAGTAAAACCAGTCCGGTCATCGGCAAGGCCAGGATTGCTGCTAACAATGTATGGGCATTGGATTGGTGCAAAGCAAGGAGGCCTGCCAGCAATATAGCAATTAAGAAAAGGTAATAGATTATCTTCAGGTGTGGAAAACTTTCAACGGCTGGTGAAACCAGCAAGTATAGCAGGATTACCACAACCAGGTGAATATAACTGCCCCTGGAGATTGCCTGGAATATTTTCAGGAATGTTTTCATTTACAAGCTGCAGCATTTATTGTTGGGATAGCCGTGTAAATTTTAAGCCAGTTTATCTACCAGCTTACCTTCCGAGTCCAGCGGTATTCGTGAGGCTTGTCAGCCGGGTCTATCCTGCCGCTATCCAAAAGACCTCCCCAATCGGTACGTTCAGCCATTTGTTTTCTGTTTTGTTGATTGATTACTTCCAGGGAATCTCTGGTTCGCCATCCGCCGCCAAGGGCCTTGTAAAGGGCTATCAGGTTAATGACGACTTTCCCACGGGCTTCTGCCAGGGCATCTTGTTGGCTTGTCAGGAAACGCTGGACATCCAAGACGCGCTGATAGTCCACGAGGCCCTCCCGGTATTGAATCGTTGCTATTGCAAGGGCCCGTTCATAGGCAATTACGCTTTCATTGAGGAAATGCAGTTGCCTTATGGATCTTGAAAAGGCCACCATGGCATCTTCTGCCTCGCGGGCGGCCTTTAAGACGGCATTTTGATAGTTTACCAGGGCTTGCTGGAACCTGGCGTCCTGAACCCTGATCTTGTTTTTTATCCTGCCGTAGTTAAGAATTGGCCAGCGGAATCCGAATCCAGCTTGATAAGAAAGGCTGTCACCATCGAAAAGGTCACCGGCGTCCCGACCGTTGGAACCATCATGCAAGGTTGCCAGGCTTATGGTGCCGGTTATGGAAAAAGCAGGGAAAAGATCAGCCTTGGCCACCCCTATCTTGGCGCATTGAGCAGCTGCCGTCAGTTCAGCCATGCGGATGTCAGGTCTGCGCCGTATAAGG
Organism: Desulfobacteraceae bacterium; assembly: GCA_027025615.1. Classification (GTDB taxonomy): domain Bacteria; phylum Desulfobacterota; class Desulfobacteria; order Desulfobacterales; family Desulfosarcinaceae; genus JALVQM01. The sequence goes on from JALVQM010000466.1 coordinate 23,250, forward strand.
TCGGCAGGGATCCCAACGGCGATTTTTTCAGGGGCTTGTGGAATCGGTGCTGGCTTGAGCAGGGCCTTGTTAAGTTGGCCCGGCGGCAGACCCAGCAAAATACTGATGCTGTTTTGGGCCTGGCGGATTCCTATTTCCAGCTGGGGGATCATGGAGGTGGTTTCTGCTAGAAGGGCCTTGGCCTGCTGGACGTCCAGTTCACTGACCGCACCTGATTTGAAACGGGCTTCAGCTATGCGCAGTGAGCGTTTCATTATTTCCACGTTTTTATGGGCAACTTCCAGGCGTTTCTGGTAGGTACGCAGGAGGACATATGTCCTGGCTATTTCTGCCTGAAGGGATACCAACAGGTCATCGTAATTGGCAATTGTCGCCATAAGGGAGGCTCCAGCGGATTCAATCCCGCGGCGGTAGCGTCCCCAGAAATCAAGCTCCCAGGCAGCATCAAAACCTAATTGGTATACTTGGAAATCTCGGGAAATAAAATCAACATTGGCAGAGTTTTTACTCAGGCCGATGGCGTTTACACTTCCACTTATGCGTTGTTGTTGCGGATAAAGTTTGCCGGTTACAACGGCAAGGCGGGCCCTGGCTTCAAGTATCCTGAGGCCGGCAGCCTGGAGGGTAAGATTGCCCTGGTGAGCCATACCCACAAGTTGGTCCAGGGTAGGGTCATCAAATACCTGCCACCACTGTGCCAGATTTTCCGCTTGTTCAGACATGGCGGCCGGATCTTTTTCTTTCCACTGCTGCTGGATATTGGCTGCCGGAGGTTGAAAGTCCGGCCCAACTGTGGCACATCCGGCTAAAAGTGAAAGCACCAATAGAATTGAGCCTATAAAACAATTTCTATTTACCATTTTTCCCCCTAAACGGTGGTGGTATTATTAACCTCAGGTGTTGCCTTTTTTCTTGAAGCTCCATCCGTAAAAAAGGAAATAGAGGACCGGAACTACTATCAGGGTCAGAACGGTAGCAAAGCCGAGGCCGAACATGATTGTCACCGCCATGGAAACGAAAAAGGCGTCCTGGACAAGGGGCAGCATACCCAGGATGGTGGTCAGGGCCGCCATGGATACCGGTATGAGACGGCTGACGCCCGAGTCGACGATGGCCTGGTGCAAAGGCTTGCCGCTTGCCCTTTCCAGGTCGATCTGGTCGATGAGCACAATGGCGTTTTTGATTAGCATGCCGGCAAGGCTCATCAGGCCCAGCAGGGCCAT
>JALVQM010000467.1 GCA_027025615.1 Desulfobacteraceae bacterium
TGCCGCTGCCCCGATCACCAGCCTGACCCCGGTCATCGGCGCAGGCTATGTCTGTGCCTTTGTCCAGGTAATGACCACGCCGCCGGTGGTAAAGGAATTTGAAAACGTGGGCACGGATATCGGCCGGATCCGGGGCTGGTGGCGAAATAAACTCCTGCGCATCTTTCTTGTTTTCATTATGACCGGGCTGGGTTCGAGTATCGGCACCTGGATCGGCGGTTACCGCATCTTTACCAACCTGTTTCAATCTTAGCCGAAAGCCACACAAGATGAACTCGTAAAAAATCCAGACAATACTTAAAGATGGCTAAGCAAAAACGCAGATATACAGATAAGAGGAGCAAAGCGTAGACTCCGAGGAGCAGTGTTCCGGGGCGGGTCTCAACTATACAGGTAATATGCTCCCGAATCGCCCCGGGACAGACGACGCAGTAGATCGAAGTTTTTTATCCGGCGATTCCCTTCAGAAGAATTATTACCAATACTTCCTTGCCTACCGCTATACCCTTCACCTCCATCCGGTTGGGTTTAAGACTTGCCAAGTGATTGATACTGCTTTACACTTGACTTACTTTAAAGAACATGTGCCGTGCCCGGCACACATCGGGACAGGACTCCCCATTACTGAGGAGCCCTCCCACACCACCCGACATACGGATCACGTACCAGGGCGATTCGGCTGATCAGGAAATCAGTATCCCGGTAAACAGAGTCCTCTATCGGTGAAGAATCTTTCAGGCATGGCAATGGCAACCCACTTGATTTTGCTCATATGCCAGTACTTCTTGCGAGCATTGCCGCAGAGCATGGCATGATAGTGAGAAATTCCAAGTTTCTTCAGGTTGGCGACCCTGGTTCTCGGGGCCTTCCATTGCTTCCAGACAAGACTTCGCAGTCTGCGTGTAACCAACGATTTACTTTCCTGCCAAAATCAACGGGATTTTTTTCGACATTTTCACCGGCATAAAAACCGGCCAGTATAGCCATAGCTGATCATTTTCTTCCTTTTTTTTCTCTTTTCTTTTTGTTCTTCCTTCCCGGTAGAAGATTCACCAAGCCGGGGAGGAGATCGTGCAACCTGTTACCTTTCGTTGTGCCTGCTGCCGGAGGATGCGCCCCAGGAACCCACGGGCCCACGGGTCAAGAACCAGCGGTATTGTGGAGACAAGCGGTGCCAGCAGGCACGAAAAACCAAGTGGGAAAGAGAAAAACTGCAGGCAGACCCCTTTTATCGAATTAACAAAAAGGAATGCCAGGAACGCTGGAAGCAAAAAATTCCTGACTACTGGCAACAATACCTGCAAAGCCACCCTGAGTATCGGAAACGCAACAGGCGGATGCAGCACCAGAGAGACCAGCATACCAGGGGCTGTAACGAGTCGGGCACGGATCGTCTTGTAAAGATGGACACGTTAGATTCATTTTTATACGATCACACCTGGCGCTCCACCTGACCGCCATTCCGCTGCGCTTCATGGCGGCAGGTGAGCTTTGTCATTAGCGCCTGGACATTGAGAATAAAGATGCGGCTAAAAATTTTTCTTGCCAAACGTAACCATTAAGGTTACATCATTTTCATGATAAAATCATTCAGACATAAGGGCTTGGAGCAATTTTTCTACACGGGTTCTAAAAAGGGGATCGTTCCGGCTCACTCGAAAAAATTGTCTAAACTCCTGGACAGATTACATGCGGCAACGGAATTACGCGATTTGAATTTTCCAGGATCAAATTTTCATGCACTCACTGGTAATCTCAAGGAGATGTATTCAATTTCTGTATCAGGCAACTGGAGACTGATATTTCGAGTAAAAGAAGCAAACATTTACGATATAGATTACTTGGACTATCACTGAGGGTATAAAACTTATGAAAACCATGAAAAGAAGACCAACACATCCTGGACAGATATTAAAAGAAGACTATCTTGAGCCCTTAGGCATTACTATTACCGAACTGTCAAAGGTTTTAGGTACATCAAGGAAGACGCTATCAAAAATTATTAATGAGCGAGCATCTGTAACACCGGAAATGTCTTTGAAATTGTCCAGGGCATTTGACACTAGTCCAGAGTTTTGGGTCAATCTCCAACGCAATTATGATCTATGGATGGCTGCTCATAAATCGAAAGAATGGAAGGCAATAAGCCCGTTGGTAGAACCTTTAACATACCAAAATGCCTGAGAGAACCAGTTCAATTATACGCTAACCAGCCGCTTCACCTGACCGCCATTCCCCTGCTGCAGGTGATACGGGACGTTATCCGCGACACGAAATCAAGTTTTTATATGTAACAACAGCACGTTATATGCTGCACTATCACCCGGCATGTTCCTGCCGGTATCCTAGGGAGGCATGCTGCCGTTGCGCTGATGACGGAGTGCGAAGCCCTCCTGACAATGTACCGAATCGGCTGTCAAATCCATGACCCGAAAAGGCATACACAAAACCTATGAGGTCCTGCGTGTGGCATCCATCGGAATAAAAAGGCACATCAAGATCAAAGCGGCAGCCAACCCTTATGACTCAGCCTTTGCTGAGTACTTATGAAAAAGAAGAAACAATAAGGAAAGCAGATATGTGCAGACTTCGAGGTATTACCGGCATTGTCATCAAGACAATACCGCGCTATGTTGGCATAGGAAGAATTACAGTCGGACAGTTCAATAAGGGCTGTCTTTGGAATGCTTGAGCCGTATGATGGGGTGCATTACGCGTTTGTTCAAAAAAATCTTGCGTTCGACTTTTTACCATGGTAGCGTGATCTCCATCAAGGAGGTGACGCATGGAAACACTACAAATACGGGGCCGACGCATCGGGGATGCGGAACTTGCCCAGATTCAGGAAACGATAACCAAATACTGGGACAAGGGCCGGGTATTCATCTCCCGGGAACTCTGTTCAATATGGGAGTGGCACCAATATAACGGACAAACAAAAGATCAGGTTTGCC
>JALVQM010000468.1 GCA_027025615.1 Desulfobacteraceae bacterium
TAGCTGAATGAGTATTCATTCATAATCCTTAGTGGTTAGTATCCACGCCCGGTCGGGCAAGTCTCAGCCAAGGGGTACGCTGCGGGGTTGTCGTAAAACAGGCCAGGGACATTCTGCATAACCGGGCGTGGATCAGCCGTGTGTTTAAGGTATCGATATTGGCCTGTAAACTATTAGATGAGGAGGAAAACCATGACCAGAAAGATCAGGCAGGCAGCGGTCATCGGTGCCGGGGTCATGGGCGGCGGCATCGCGGCCCTGCTGGCCAGTGCCGGGATAAAGACATTGCTGCTGGATATTGTGCCGCCAGATTTGAAACCAGAGGAAAAGAACGATCCCAAGGCGCGTAACCGGATTGTCAAGGCCGGCTTCGACGCCATGCGCTCGGCCAGCCCGTCGCTGTTGATGCATCCTTCTGATGCCGATCTTATTGTCATCGGGAACCTGGAGGACGATTTTGACAAGCTGGCCCAGTGTGACTGGATAGTAGAAGTTGTAGTTGAAAATCTCAAGGTAAAACAGGAACTTCTTAAAAGGATTGAACCCGTCCGCAAGAGCGATGCCATTGTTTCCACCAACACTTCCGGTATTCCCCTAAAAGCCATGAGCCAGGGCTTGAGCTCTGACTTCAGAAAACATTTTCTGGGAACCCACTTTTTTAATCCAGTGCGTTACATGAAGCTGCTGGAAATAATTCCAGGTCAGGAGACTTTGCCCGGGGTTCTGGACTTCATGGCCGATTTCGGAGAACGGATCCTGGGAAAAGGAATTGTATGGGCAAAGGATACACCTAATTTTGTCGGCAACCGGGTCGGTGTCCAAGGCATTGTCAAGGCCATGCAGCTGATGGTCAAACACGGCCTTACCATCGCCGAGGTAGATGCCATTTTCGGGCCGGCGATGGGCCGGCCGAAAACGGCAATGTTCAAAACCGCTGATCTGGTAGGCCTGGACGTTTTAGGGCACGTGGCGGCCAATACTCACGACCTTGTACCGGATGACGAAGCCAGGGAAGATTTTATCCTGCCCGAATTTTACGGGAAAATGCTGGAAAAGAAACTGTTGGGCAAAAAAACCCGGGCCGGCTTTTACAAAACCGAGCTTACGCCGGAGTGGAAAAAAATCCGCAAGGTGATCGATCCGTCCACCTTGGAATACTCTGAATATGAAAAACCTTCTTTTGCCTGCCTGGAGGCCGCCCGCAAGGAACCCGATCTGGCCAGGCGGCTGCAGATCATCGTCTATGGAAATGACAAGGCGGCCATTTTTGCCTGGGAAGCTGTTGCCAGCAACCTTATTTACGCTGCCAACCGTATTCCGGAAATCGCCGACACCATTGTCGAGATAGATAACGCCATGAAATGGGGCTTCAACATGGAGATGGGGCCCTTTGAAACCTGGGACGCCATAGGAGTGCGCAAGTCCGTGGAGCGTATGGAGAAAGAAGGCATGGCGGTTCCCGAGGCGGTCAGGAAAATGCTGGCCTCCGGTTGTGAACAGTTTTACAAGCTGGAAGGCGGACGACGCTATTTTTATGATTTTGAAAGTGGCGCTTATCAGCCGGTGAAAGTTTCTGATACAGTTATTTCGTTGTCCGGGCTCAAGGCAGATGGCAAAACTGTGCAAACCTGTCCGTCGGCGACCTTGGTGGACCTTGGCGACGGTGTTTTCTGCTGTGAATTTCACACCAAGATGAACGCCCTGAATGCCGAGATAATAGATTTCATGGCCCGGTCCATTGACTACGTTGATCAAAATGGTGTCGGCTTGGTGATCGGTAACCAGGCCGGTGGTATGCCAGGGGCTTTTTCCGCCGGTGCCGATCTGAAGTTTATCCGCAAACTGGTCGACGAGAAGAAATATTACGAAATCGATGCCTTTGTCCACAGGGCCCAGACCGGGGTCCAGGCTGCCCGTTATGCCAGTTTCCCGGTGGTGGCGGCTCCTTACGGTTTAACCCTGGGCGGCGGATGCGAAGTCTGCCTGGGAGCCGACCGTATCGTGGCCCATGCCGAACTTTACATGGGACTGGTGGAAATCGGGGTTGGCCTTCTTCCGGCCGGCGGTGGTTGCACAAACCTGTGGAAAAAATTTATCGGAAGCCTTCCGGCAGCTGTCAGCGACGTTGACCGGGCCAAGTTTTTCATCCCGGCTTTTATGAATATAGCCATGGCCAAGGTCTCCATGTCGGCTGCCGAAGCCCGGGCCAGCGGTTTTCTCGGACCAGTCGACAGAATAGTCTTCAACCGTGATTACCTGATCGGCGAGGCCAAGAAAGAGGTCCTGAAAATGGTTGATGCCGGTTACGCGCCGCCGGTTAAGCGTCCGATTCCGGTTTTCGGAGAGGCCGGCCAGGGAATGATCAACGCTGAACTGTATAACATGGTTCAGGCCGGTTATATAACCGAACATGACGCTTTCCTGGCGCGCCGGATAGCGTACGTATTGTCAGGCGGCCAGGTTCGTTCCAACGGCACGCTCAATGAAGATGCCATCATGGCCCTTGAGCGCCAGGCTTTCATCGATTTTCTCAAGGAGGAAAAAACCCTGGCCCGTATCGATCACATGTTGAAAACCGGAAAACCCTTGCGTAATTGATCTCGATAAAGCGGGCTTAACAAGCTTCGCAACTTGCCGCTGAGGAGCAATGGATACCGGCGGTAATACATACAAAATGGAGGCAACCATGAGAGACGCTTACATTGTAACGTCTGTCCGCACCCCGGGCTGCAAGCGCGGCAAGGGAGCGTTCAAAGACACATTGCCGGAAGATCTGCTGGCGTTTATCCTTGACGCGGCAGTTAAAAAAACACCCGGCCTGGATAAAAAGGATGTTGAAGACATAATGATCGGCTGTGCTTTTCCGGAGGCGGAACAAGGCTTGAATATCGGCCGTATTTGCGCCCAGATAGCCGGGTTTCCGGATTCCACCTCAGGCGCCACGGTGAACCGATTTTGTTCATCGGGCCTGGAAGCCATTGCCCTTTCAGCATTGCGGATAATGGCTGGATGGTCGGACGTGGTTATCGGGGGGGGTGTGGAATCGATGACCTTTGTGCCCATGGGAGGCAATCTGCCACGGCCTCATCCGGTTTACACCCAGCAGCATGCCGACCTGTATGCCTCAATGGGCATTACGGCTGAAAACGTGGCCAAGCGTTATGACATAAGCCGCCAGCAGCAGGACGAGTTTGCCTATAACAGCCAGATGAAAGCCGCCAAGGCCAGGCAGGAAGGTCGTTTTGTGGAAATAGTACCTACGCCTGCCACCCGATATGTGCTCCAGGATGACGGCACCATGAAACGGGAGACCTTTATCCAGGATTTTGACGATGGAATCCGGCCGGAAACTACCATCGAGGGCCTGGCCAAACTGCGACCGGTGTTTGCGCTCAACGGCAGCGTGACGGCCGGCAATTCTTCCCAGACAACCGACGGTGCTGCTGCCACGGTCTTGATGAGCGAAGCTAAAGTCAAGGAACTGGGAGTCAAACCAGTGGCAAAGCTGAAGCTGTACACCACGGTGGGGGTAAAGGCCGACGAAATGGGTGTGGGGCCGCGTTATGCCATACCCAAGCTGCTTTCCATGGCCGGGCTTACAATTGATGATATCGACTTGTGGGAAATAAACGAGGCCTTTGCTTCCCAGGCCTTGTACTGTATCCGCGAATTGGGACTGGATAAGTACATGGACCGGATCAATATCAACGGAGGGGCAATCGCTTTGGGCCATCCGCTGGGTTGTACCGGGGCCAAGCTATGTGCCACCTTGCTGGCAAACATGCAGGCAAGGGGAGTAAAATACGGGGTTGAGTCCATGTGTATCGGCGGTGGAATGGGGGCGGCGGCCCTGTTTGAACTTTGTGATTGATGCCCACCGGATTATGATTGGATTTGGCTGTGGCCCGGGTTGCCCCCGGGCCATATTTTTTGGTCAGCCGGTTTCTCCGGAGCCGGATTCCAAAAGTACCCGCTGCAGGTCGAGACCGTATTTTTTCATCCTGTTCCACACGGTAACCCGGTTGATTCCCAGCAAGCGGGCGGCCCTTGTCTGGTTGCCCCCTGTTCGGCGCAAAGCCGCGACAAGTTCTTCTTTTTCCTTTTTCTCCTTTGCTGAACCGACCGCCAGGGGTACAGGTCTGTTTGCGGCGGCCGGTACCGCCACGGAGCGCTCGGCCTTGTGGCTGACAAGATTGGCAGGCAGCTGGCCCGGCTCGATGAGTTCTCCGGCGGCAACCACAAAAGCGTATTCCAGGGTGCTTTTCAGCTCCCGGACGTTGCCCGGCCAATGATAATTCATCAAAATATCCATGGATTTAACTGACAGTCCCCTGATTGTCTTGCCTGTTTTTTGTCTTAGCCGACGTATAAAAGCATTAACCAGCAATGGTATATCTTCCCGGCGTTTTGTGAGCGGTGGCAGATGAATCGGGATCACGTTTATCCTGAAAAACAGATCCTCCCTGAATTTTCCCTGGTAAATCAGGTCTTCAAGATTCTTGTTGGTGGCAGAAATCACACGCACATCGGTGGAAATTGGATTATGATCGCCAACCCGCTCAAATTGCTTGGTTTCCAGCACTCGCAACAGCTTTACCTGGATTGACAGGGGAATATCTCCGATTTCGTCCAGGAACAGATCGCCCCTGTCGGCGGCTTCAAAGCGTCCCTGGCGGTTTTGATAGGCCCCTGTAAAAGCACCCTTGACGTGGCCGAAAAGTTCGCTTTCAAGCAAAGATTCGTTGAGGGCTGCGCAGTTGAGCTGGACAAAGGGACCGTTTTTGCGCAGGCCCAGGGTGTGAATAGCCTGGGCTACCAGTTCCTTGCCGGTGCCGGTGGGACCGTAGATCAGGACAGGAGCATCGCTTTGGGCTGCTTTTTCCACTATCTCATAAACGGCTTGCATGGCAGGTGATTGGCCAACCAGGCCGCAAAATCCATCCTCGTGGTCCAGACGCCGGGCCAGTTGGTGATATTTTTGTTCCAGGCGATCCAGTTCCGACATATCGGCAATGGTTTCCACGGCCCCAATGGCCATGCCCATGTCGTTCTTGAGAATGGCGGCGTTTTTCATCACCGGGACGAAGATACCGTCCTTGCGTCGGATGTGGCAGCGACAGGCAAAATTTTCTTCGATATCGAACAGCTTACACCATTTCCCATTCTTGGTGGTTACCAACCCTTCACAGGCGTCGCAATGCATAAGGGTGCAAGGTTCGCCGATGATTTCTTCGGCCCGGTAGCCGGTTATTTCTTCAAAGGCACGATTGACGGTAATAATGGTTCCCTCGGGACCGATTATTATCATTCCTTCGCTCATGGTATTGACGATTCGTTTCCAGTAGTTGTTGATTTCGTGTTCCAGCATCGCTCTTTCTCTGGTTGGGTTAATAAACAGTTGTCTGTTTAAACGTATGTTTAAACAAATGTCAAACAATAAACACTTATAACTCAAGTTTGAACCAGGCTGCGGATTACCTTTGGCTGATGACTGCCATGGCTGGAATCGATGCTGCCCAGTAAGTATTTAAGTTACCGCCGACCGATCCTGCTGTTATCTGTCCCTGTCTTTTGTTTTTCTCAAGGTTGGTGGATTTTCGGATCGGTATGGTTTTTGCTCTGCAGATTATGCGCAATACTTTTACCGAAAATACCGGCGATGTGGCCAATGGAAAATAGATCCAGATTCAATCTCGTGGGGGTGGCCTGGCCTTTGTGCTTGATGAAATGCAATCAAGCCGTCCGGCAAATGAGTCCGGGAGACAAGTTGGAAGTGATGCTGAAGGATGCAGACGTGGTTGACGAAATGGTAAGGCTTGTCACACGGGCAGGTCCGTGCAGGGTAGAGGTGGAAAGGCATCCGACTTATATCAGCCTGCATTTGACCAAACTGGAAACTCGCCGGAAATGAAGTTCAGGGGCCGCAGTTGGAGAACCGGCCATGGAAAAATTAAAATGGAGGATAGCTTATGTTGTTGAATCGGCGTGGGTTTTTCAAGGTGGCGGGTGCCGCCGGTGCCGCTGTCGCGGGTGCAAGCAGCAATGCCCGGGCTTGGCATTCCAAGGCGCCTGAAGACCCTTACGGCTGCCTGGTGGACCTGACCCGCTGTATCGGGTGTCGCAAGTGCGAACAGGCCTGTAACAGGGTTAACGGATTGCCCCCTCCGCAGCTTCCCTTTGACGACCCAACGGTTCTGGACTCCAGGAGGCGGCCTACCGCTCAGGCTTATACGGTGGTTAACCGCTATTATACCGGGAAGCTGGATCAGCGTAGCAAGCTGTTACCTACATTTGTCAAGATTCAGTGCATGCACTGCCAGGATCCGGCCTGTGTTTCGGCCTGCATCGTGGGAGCCCTGACCAAAAAATCCAATGGGGCGGTCCATTACGATGTCAGCAAATGCATTGGCTGCCGCTATTGCATGGTAGCCTGTCCTTTTGAAATTCCAGCCTATGAATACTATGATCCGATCACTCCAAGGGTAAGAAAATGCACTTTTTGCTACGAGCGCATTTCAAAAGAAGGCGGCCTGCCTGGTTGTGCTGAAATCTGTCCGGTAGAAGCCCTTACCTTCGGAAAACGCTCCACCCTTCTGGGATTGGCCCGCAAGAGGATTAAGGAGGATCCGGCCCGCTATATCGATCATATTTATGGTGAAAAGGAGCTTGGCGGAACATCCTGGATGTACATTTCAGGTGAACCTTTCGAAACCTTGGGGTTCCGCTCATTGCCGGATCAGCCCGTTCCCAGACTGACAGAGACCATTCAACATTCCCTGTTTAGCTACCTCTGGTCACCGGCCCTGTTGTTTGCCCTGCTTGGGGGCCTGATGTGGTCAACCAAAAAGCGGCAGGACAACCAAGGAAAAGGAGGTGAGTCCTGATGGATGCCCAGGCCTATCCGGTCAAGGAACGCTTTTGGACGCCGGGAGTGGTTGTGTTGGCCTTCCTAATGGCTGCCGGCGCCGTAGCCATTGTGGCCCGCTTCATCGGCGGAATCGGTTATGTGTCCAACCTGAGCAATGCCCGTCCCTGGGGAATCTGGGTGGGAATCGACGTGGCTTCAGGGGTGGCCCTGGCTGCCGGGGGATTCACCACCGGGTTTTTAGCCCATATAGCCGGGAGGCATTACTACGAGCCCATCGTGCGGCCCGCCCTGCTGACCGCCATGCTGGGATATACTTTTGTTGTTCTGGGATTGATAATCGACATTGGGCGTTCCTGGGCCATATGGAAACCGATGATTTTTCATAACACCAACTCGGTACTGTTCGAAGTGGCAATGTGTGTCATGTTCTACCTCAACGTGCTCTACCTGGAATTTATGCCTATCGTTGTTGAACGTTATAAAGGCAGGGTGCGTCTGCCGGGGGTTTTGGCGATGTTCAACGGGTTGGCTGAAGCCCTGCTCTCTCTTGCCGATGCTGTTTTGCCCAGGGTAATGTGGATTCTGATTATTGCAGGGGTCGTTCTTTCGTGCATGCACCAGTCCAGCCTTGGCTCGCTGATGCTGATAGCCCCCACCAAGATTCATCCCTTGTGGTACACTCCTGTCCTGCCGTTGCTTTTTCTCACCTCGGCGATTGCCGTGGGTTATCCCATGGTGGTATTTGAAACCACCCTGATTACAAGCTCGCTTAAGCGCGACGGGGAGATGGAGATATTGACGCCTCTTACCCGGATCACCATCTTTGTGCTCGGCTTTTACCTGCTTTTGAAAGTCGGCGACATGGTTGTCCGCGGCACTTACATTTACCTGCTGGACGGAACCGCCCAGACCAATTCTTTTCTGGTGGAAATGATCCTGGGTGTGCTGGTCCCCTGGTTGATGCTTCTCTGCCCGGCAGTCCGGCGTTCACGTAGAGCGCTGTTTATCGCTTGCAGCATGATAGTCGGCGGGGTATTGCTGAATCGTATCAATGTTTTCATTGTCGGCTACACTTCCAGGCTTTCCGATGGAAGCTATTTCCCTTCGCCCAGTGAAATCCTGGTTACCGTGGGATTGGTATCAGGACTGATGTTTGTTTACCGGGTGCTTGTCACATATCTGCCCGTATTGAGCGGTGCGCATCAGGAGGTGTCTTCATGATCAAAACCCTGGATCGGGCGCGTACGGCGCAAATTGCCGTTTGGGCGGCGATCATCCTGGCCTTGGTGGTTTGGACATCCCCCCGGGCCATGGCCGCTGCCAATGCCAACAGCCTGTCCCGGCCGGAAGGTTGGGTGGCACCGGATCGGCAAAGGGCGCTCAAACGGGCCCATGAAAAAGTTCCTTTTGTCAGCAAGGTCAAAGACGAATGTTTTATTTGCCGCCAGCAGAGACTGCGCAGCGAGGGCTATGGTATCGGCGATATAACCGATGCCTGTTTCCTGCTGGACAGTCCCATTATCAAGGAGCGTTCCGACCAATACGGTCCGGTACGCTTCATGCACAGCAAGCACGCGGCTAACCTTAACGACTGTACGGTCTGTCACCATTTGCGGCCGGCCGATCCCCAGGCAAAGGAAACCACCAGGTGCTCCGCATGTCACCAACAGGCCTTTGATGCGCGCCACCCGGAACGGAATGGCCTCAAGGCGGCCTACCATCTGGCCTGCATCCCGTGCCACGAACAGATGGAAAAAGGGCCGGTGGACTGCCTGGGTTGCCATGAAAAAAATGTTCCTGACCACAGCGATCTGGTCAGGCTGCCGGCAAAACCAAAGCCGACTGAAGTAACAGCCGAATGCCTGCGTTGCCACAAGCGCCAGGGGCAGGAGTTTTTAAAAACAGCCCATTGGATGTGGCGCGGCAACTCCGCTTTCACCATGGGGCGGCGCAAGGAGGTTCAAAGCGGCAAGGGTACCAATGCCGTAAACAACTTCTGAGTGAGCATTATCAGCAACGAGGCTCGTTGCACAAGTTGTCACGCAGGCTACGGA
>JALVQM010000469.1 GCA_027025615.1 Desulfobacteraceae bacterium
GATTCGTCAACACCAATTTAACAAGGTGGAACTGGTGAAATTCTCTTTGCCTGAATCATCCTATGATGAACTGGAATCCCTGTTAACAAATGCTGAATCAATCCTCCAACGCCTGGAATTGCCTTATAGAGTCGTTACTCTCTGCACCGGCGATCTTGGCTTTTCTTCTGCTAAAACTTATGACATAGAAGTCTGGATGCCATCCCAGGGAGTGTATCGCGAAATATCCTCTTGCAGTAATTTTGAAAGTTTCCAGGCCCGCAGGGCAAATATCCGCTTTCGGCGTAAAGGGCAAAAAGGCACCGAACTGGTTCACACCTTGAACGGATCGGGGTTGGCCGTCGGCCGGACAGTGGCAGCCATTATTGAAAATTTTCAACAGGACGATGGCAGCGTCATCATCCCCTCGGCACTTAGAAGTTACATGGGCGGAAAGGAGCTGCTGGCACCGTGAAGCCGGAACAATTTCCGAAACATATCAGGAATTACCTTCTGCCGACTCCTGCAGGCAAAATGCACTACGATTGCCTTGGATGCAGACAGCAGTATGACATAAGCCGTCTATTGTATACCTGCCCCCGGTGTGGCCAGGTACTCATGCTTGTAGATGAAGACTCACAGCGTTTGAAATCCATCAACGGGAGCACCTGGAGAGAAATCTTTGATTACCGCCAGATGCTCAAGATGCCGGCCATGCGTGGCATTTATCGTTTCCATGAATTTATCGGCCCGATTATACCTCTTGAAGACATTGTCTACCTTGGTGAAGGCAACACACCGGTAATAGAAGCCAATGCAGAGCTTCAAGCCAGAGTCGGCTGTCGCCTGTTTTTTAAAAATGATGGTCAAAATCCCAGCGCCTCTTTCAAGGATCGAGGTATGGCATCAGCCTTGAGTTATATCAACCACCTGGTCAGGCAGGGTCGTATCGATAATGTCCTGGCAATATGTGCCTCTACCGGAGACACTTCCGCTGCAGCAGCTTTGTATAGCGCCTATCTGCATCCACGGGTACGGTCTGCTGTATTGTTGCCCGAAGGCAAGGTGACAGTTCAGCAACTTTCCCAACCGCTTGGCAGCGGGGCAAAAGTGTTTGAAATACCAGGCGTATTTGATGACTGCATGAAAATTGTAGAGGCTTTGTCAGAACAATACAACGTGGCTTTACTTAACTCCAAGAATGCCTGGCGGATTCTTGGCCAGGAATCATACTCTTATGAAATAGCCCAGATTTTTGACTATCAGACAGGCGATTTGGCTGTGGTGGTGCCTGTCGGCAATGCGGGCAACATAACCGCGGTCATGAACGGTTTTCTCAAATTTCTGGAATTTGGGATAATCCAGGCTCTACCTAAAATAATCGGGGTTCAATCCCTGCATGCCAATCCTGTTGTTCGCTACTATCAGGACTACTCAAAGGGTAAAACTTTCATGCCGATAACTGTAAAGCCGTCGGTAGCCCAGGCAGCCATGATCGGCAATCCTGTTTCCATGCCCAGGGTCATCAAATTGGTTGAAACCTACAATCTTAAAGCAGGCCTACAACGAGTGTTTTTTGTCCAGGTAACTGAACAACAAATAATGGATTGGCACTTGACGGCTAACCGTCATGGTCACATCGCCTGTACTCATGGAGGAGAATGTCTGGCCGGCCTGGTGGAGGCTTTGGCAAAGGGCCTGGTGTCTGATAAAGATGTGGCTGTCCTGGACTCAACTGCCCATGCTTTGAAATTTGTCGGGTTCCAGGATTTATACTTCCAGGGCAAATTGAAAACTCCTTTTAATATTTTGTCTGATCGGCGACTTGTAAATATGCCTGTCAAGATTCGTCCTGTCGACACAAAGTGCCCGGAGCCCGGAAAACCACTGGCTGGAAACGAACTGCAACGTTTCATCCTTGCTTCGGCAGAGGCTGTCGCACAGCAGCTTAACTTGCAGAAAACTTGAAATTCAGGGAAAATGGCTTTGTCGTTCCGCCAACATGCAAAATTCATCAAACCCATTCAGATAGTTGGCTGCACCAACCGCATTGGGATACAATCGGTGACTTAAATATGGATAAACCACATGGTTTTTCGGTTTTAGCGGCATTGTCATGGAAAACAAGCAGGGGATTAAGGTTTATTGGAATCCTGGCCCTGGTTATGATTTTCTGTGGTGCCGGAACAGAAAAAGCCCCTGCAAGCAGCTTGCTCTACAAAAGCTACGTGATCCGTTATGATCGGGGATGGGACATTCTCTGCGAACCCTATGAAGTTCAACCAAATGACTGGGTGTTGAAAATTTTCAGGCAAAAAGGTGAAATTTCTACCAGGGATTTCAGGGAATTTCTTGGAATCTTTAAACGCCTCAACCCTCACATTAAAAACGTTGACCGGATCAGGCCTGGACAGGTAATCGATATCCCGCTGAAAAAGCTGGACCCTGACACCTTGCCGGGACAGTCTTCCGGAATTGTCACCATACCTTTTGTTACCCTGTCCAAGTCAAGTGAATTGATCCAGAAACATTCCAGTAAGTACCGAGTACGCAAAGGAGATACTGTATCGCGCCTGATCGCCCGCCGTTTTGGCAAGTTTGGCAGCCGTGGCTACAAGGAAGGAATCAAATTGTTCAAGGCCGTCAATCCCGGCATTAAAAATCTGAATTTAATTTATGCCGGTCAAAAAATTTACATGCCCGATCCGGCAATTCGCCAACAATCATGGTATGCCTCATTATATGATAAAAAGGGTAACCTGAAGTCAAAACTTGATACCCAGGCTTTGGCCTCCTCAGCCGCTGCAGCCATGGTCAAGCCGGAACGGCCTGAAACGAAAACCGATGACAACCTTGAGCCCTTGGTCCGGGCTGCAAAAATAGTTGGAGGTAAGCTGTATAGCCGGGGCACTTACTATTTCCCGCAGGAGGGAAAACCGGATTTCGAACTTGAC
>JALVQM010000470.1 GCA_027025615.1 Desulfobacteraceae bacterium
GGTATTGTTTCAACAGCCTGATTAAACTTGGCAATAGCCTCGACCATTTCGGGAACCTTGATCTGATCAATGGTTGCCATCTGGTTATGTTCGAAGCCGATGGCCCAGGATACAATGGTTGTAAGGGCCACTGCTATAAGAACGTTGGGCAATTTAGGATTGATTCTTTTGAGACCGTACATAATGGCAAATGCAACAGCACCCATAATAAGGGTGGGCCAATGGGTGTAATGAAAAGCTGCCTTTACGACCCGGGCGATTGTTTCCAAATGATGTTCGGCTTTGTCCACATGGACGCCAAAGAGCTTGGAAAGCTGGGAAGAGGCGATAATGATAGCAGCTGCGTTGGTAAAGCCGTTGACAACCGGGTGGGAAAGGAAATTTACAACCAGGCCAAGTTTAAGAATCCCAAGGGATAACTGAAATGCTCCCACTATAAGTGCCAGCATGATTGCATAGGCGATATAGCCTTCGCTGCCTGCCGAGGCAAGTGGTTCCAGTGAGGCGGCTGTCATCAGTGAAACAACGGCTACCGGACCGGTGGCAAGTTGCCGGCTGGAGCCAAAAAGAGCGGCAACCATTGGCGGCAGGAAGGAGGCATACAGTCCATAGTAGGCTGGCAGGCCAGCCAGTTGGGCATAGGCCATGGACTGGGGTATCAGGACAAGGGCCACTGTAAGGCCTGAAATGGCGTCTATTTTCAATGAGTTCAGGTCGTAGTTATGGAACCAGCCCAGGAAAGGAAAGATTTTTAACGCAAGTTTCATAATTTACTCCGCTGATGCCGTGTTTGCCAACATCCGCCTGCATAGCTCCTGCAGCTCTTCGTACAGGCATGAAGCTTCATAAAGCTGATAAGTATCCAGGCGGACCAGACCATCTACCATGGTATGCAGTATCAATGCTGTTTTTTTGGGAGGCAGCTGTATGATCGAACCGTCAGCCTGTCCTTGGCGTATGGCGCGTTCGAAAATATCTACGAAGCAATCATACATGGCCTCCATGTATTTGCGGCAGGTTGAGTTTGCAAAGGCCAGTTCATAAGAGACGTGGCGGTGCAGGACTAAAAAACGGTCTTCCAGCTGGGTGAAAAGATTCATATAGAAGGCAATGGCACCTTCGACCATGGCCAAGCCTGAAGGAAAATCTTGGTCCTGGTAAAATGAATCAAAGGCATCCAGTACTTTGGTTTTTAGATCCTCCAGGATGGCCAGCAAAAGGCCCTCCTTGCTTTTGAAATGGTAAAATATGGTTCCCTTAGCAACACCACTGCTTTTGGAAACCTCGGACATGGAGGTTTCCTTGAATCCTTTTTGGGCAAAAAGGATTGCAGCAGATTCAAGGATGCTTGCTTTTTTGCTGGTTAAGCGTGTCATTAAATATGTTTTCGTCTAAGTTTGACTGACTGATCAGTCAGTTTCTAATTTTTAATAAGAACAGAGTCAAGCTAATTGGGCTTTTAGAGTAGGGGAGCATGGTGTTGCAATTTGCAACCTATTAATATCATGGATAAATGCAAGGATAAAAAAATGACGTTAAAATTGCGGCAGGCTGGCTCAGGTAGAAATGGAGGGCTTAAAGTACCTCTGCCGGGGATGGAGGTTTTTCAAGGTGCAGTGCCATCCGGAAATGTCTGGATGTTGCCTGGAGCGGATTGAAGGGAGGCGGAAAAGTGGTACGCCCGGCAGGAATCGAACCTGCGACACCCAGCTCCGGAGGCTGGTGCTCTATCCCCTGAGCTACGGGCGCACACGCGGGGAAATTAAACGATGGGAACTGTCTAGTCAAGTATCATTTTATGCCCACCAATTCAGATAAGGCAGATTTGGCCTCACCCACCACATAGAGCGATCCGGCTATACAGATTATTTCATCAGGGCCTGCAGATTCAATGGCCTGCTTGACCGCCAAGCCGACAGCCGGTTGAATTACACATTGACCGTTATAGTCTGAGATTTCATCATACAGGCGCCTGGCAGGCAGGGCGCGTCCTATTGCAGGTTGGGTTAAAATGAATCGATGGCAGCAGCGGGCAAATTGACGCAGGATGGCACCGAAAGGCTTGTCGTCGAGGATACCGACAACCATGGTTATCCTGCGGTCAGGATATGTGCTGGAGAGGTGTCCGGACAGGCTGCGGGCAGCTGCCAGGTTGTGAGCCCCGTCGAGAATTATCAGCGGTTCCCGGCTGACAATTTCAAGGCGTCCGGGCCAGTTGGTATTGATCAGGCCTTTGCGGATGGAGTCTTCGGAAATACTTGTTAAACCATACAAGTTAAGCAGTTCGCAGGCTGCCAGGGCATGGGATGCATTTTCAATTTGATGCTTTCCAACAAGCGATATCTGCAGGTTGGGCCAATTGTTTTCAATGCCGTAATAAGAAAAACTGTCGTTGGAGGATGATTTTCTAACCCTGTAGTCTTGTCCACGGAAATAGATAGGGGTTGAAAGCCGCAATGCCCTGGTTTTTATTACATTGCGGGCTGAAGGCTGGTGAGCACCGCAAATTGTGGCCGTACCAGGCTTGATGATTCCTGCCTTTTCCCTGGCAATTGCGGCAATGGTATTTCCAAGGTATTCTTTGTGTTCCAGGGAGATATTGGTTATTATCGAAAGCTTTGGTGATATGATGTTGGTTGCATCCAGGCGCCCCCCCATACCGGTCTCTACAATGGCCCATTCCACCCTCTGTTCGGCAAACAGATCAAGGGCCATTGCCGTGGCAAACTCGAAAAAGGTCGGTTCCCTTTCCAGCGAGGAAACACTTTTAACTCGTTGATATTCAAAGACGACCTGAGTATCGGTTATGGGATTGCCATTGATGCAGATTCTTTCATTGAACCGTTCCAGGTGGGGTGAAGTATAGCGTCCCACATTGTATCCGGCGGCATTGAAAATGGATGAAAGAAAGGCGGCGACAGAGCC
>JALVQM010000471.1 GCA_027025615.1 Desulfobacteraceae bacterium
GTGGAACTGAAGTTTGACCAGTTTACCACCGGCCTTGGACGGATCCATGACCGCCTTGGAAGCAAGCTTGGCATGCCCGCTTTTGAGGAACTGGTCCACTTCGGTAGGATGACAACGCGAGCAGGTCTTGGATGATACCATTGGAGAAATAAATATTTTACTGCCTTTCAGCCCCTCGCACTGGCTGGCCATTGGCGAACGTTTATCCACCACGTGACAATCGTAACAGGATATTCCGGCATGACTCATGCGGCCATCCTTCCAGCCCGCCACGATGCCGGGAGTCTTTTTGGAATGACACTCGATGCATTGCAGCGCTTCGGGAGTAAAGCCTCTTTTGATCACCAGTTCCTTGACCATGCCCTTCAAAGGCTGAGTTTCCTGTGCCCACCCACCGGCCACTGCCACTGCCAGAAGCAGGACCATGCATAAGGCACACATTTTGGCTGGCGAAAACCTCATTACAAGCCTCCTTTCTATATGAAGTACTGCATTGCTCAAATAAACAGGCTATGTTTTGTTTTTAACACCAAAAAATGAGTCTGCTTCTTCAATCATGTTCTTATGCCCCACATTGGGGTGACATTCCGTACATCGTTTTTTTATCTCCCCGCGCAGATATGCACGATGAGCCAAAAAACCGCCACGAGGCATACCCGGCGGCACCAGGACATGATGGCATTTACGACAGGCGCTGTCGAAAGTAAATTTCAACCGGTTTTTCTCGGCATTGCCGGCCCAGTCAAAAGTTTTGGGATCGATATAAAAGTTCTGGATAACGTCACCGGTACCGGTAATGGCCTTTGTAATTAAAAACTGGAAAAAATCACCATGGGGCAGATGACAATCTACGCACTGGGCGGCAAATCCCTGGGGATTCTGGCCGCCATGAACGGCCTTGGCCCAGGCACTGCGGAAAGGAACCATGATGTGACAACTGGCGCAGAAGGTATCGGTATTGGTCGTTTCAATCATAAACCCGGAAGCCAGCACCATCATTATGGTCAGGACGGCGCCGATAATCAGACCGAACCACCATCCCTTTCGACTGCCTGACTTCTTGGTCGTCTTGTCAGACGCCATTGGATTACCTCCTGATACCGAGTCTGAATCGGAAAGAAAAATTCCCCCTATCTTCAACAAATCCCCGTCATCTGCGCTGTTGCCGAGGACTATGGCAAGCTGTTGCTGATGAAGAACATCCAGATACAGAAAAGTTTATATTTTAATACCAAAAATATGCGTAAAAAACGGGTAAAAGAATGTAAAGAAATTGTAAAATTCTTATATTGAACGGCCACCCCATATTTGTTATTTTAAACTGTAAGCTGAATGTATCCGAACCACACCTTCGCAATGGGGAATGTTACCCGGTGTTTTCACGCATTCGTTACCGTATCTCATCAAAATATGTCATTATTACAACGCTGGTCATGACAGTGGTTTTCGGCGTTCTTTTCTTCTGGATTGCCGGACGGCATACCGAGCTGATCATCCAGCAGGTAGAAAAGCAGGCTCTTATCCTGTACCGCCAGATTGTACTTACCCGCCAGTGGGTTTCAGACCATGGATTCGTACTGGTTGCCAGTGTGCCTGCACATAACACGGATAAGGGTAACCCATTGCCGCAGGTTGCATCCATTGCCGGCCGCGCCTATACCCGCATAACGCCGGCTTCCTTAACCCGCCAGCTCTCAAAGCTGGCAGCCGGCAACCGGATGTACAGTTTCAATATCACAAGCGGTGCACAACGAATCGGACGCATGTCGCCGGACCCTTTTGAAAAAAGGGCCTTGGCCCTGTTTCAAAATGGACGGCAGGATCCCATCAAAAGCATAGAAATAAAAAACGGTGAGCACGTTTTCCGCTACGCCGCACCTTTGCTGGTGCGCCAAAGCTGCCTGGCCTGCCACGACAAAGGCAATTTTGAAATAGGCAGTGTAGGAGGCTGTATCAGTGTATTGATACCATTTGAATCCGCTTACAAGGCCATCGGCCGGGAGCGGCTGATCCTGTTTGTCGCCATGTCGGCAATGGCTTTTGGTCTTGTTGCGGTCTTGTTTCTTTTCGCCAGGAAGATGATTTTCAATCCTATTTACCGCATCAAGGACTTAACCTCCGATTTGCGCAGTGAAGCTTTTTACGATGAAACAAATGTACGGGGCGACGAACTCAAAGAATTCACGGGGCTTTGCTACCTTTTGGACAAAAAATTAAAATCCTATCACCGGGAACTTGAGAAAAAAATCTCCGAGGCGACAAGAGATCTGTCGCGTACAAACCATGAGTTGGAACAGGCCAACCAGGAACTGAGAGCCCTGAACACCGCCCGGATCGACTTTTTCAGCGAAATTTCCCACGAGCTGAGAACCCCCTTGACTGCGATCAAGGGGGCTGCCGACATTCTGTCACGCAAAGGGACCTGCAAGGAACCGGTTTATGTCGATATCATCAAGAAAAACACTGATTACCTGATTCGCACGATCATTGATTTTCTGGATTATTCACGCATTGAGGCCGGTCGTCTGGAACTTGACCCGGAAGATACGGATGTGACGAAACTTGCGGAAGAGACTATTGCCGCCCTCCATGCTTCAGCATTTAAGAAAAAGCTGGAAATACAACTGGAATCCAAAGAACCCTGCACGGTTGTGGCAGACAGACACCGCATTTACCAGGTATTTGCCAACCTGCTTGCCAATGCTGTAAAATTTTCACCCCGTGATAGCAAGATTTCCGTAAGCATTGAAAACCGGCAGAGTTATGTACAGATATCAGTCAAGGACCAGGGACCGGGCATCGACCCGCAATATCAGCAGGCGGTGTTTGACAAGTTTTTCCAGATACCGGGACGCAAGGCACCGGACAGTTTTTTCAAAGGGTCTTCGGGAATCGGTCTTGCCATCTGTAAAGCGCTGGTGACTGCCCACGGCGGTAGAATTTGGGTGGAAAGCAATCCAGGAGCAGGCAGTCGCTTTATTTTCACCCTTCCCAAGGCAGGCATAGACAAGGAACAGGAAAAAGATGCAGAACAAGTTTGATTCATCGGTAAACAAATCCGAAACCAACATCCTGATCGTCGATGATGACCCTGATATTCTGATGATCCTGGAAGACAATCTGAAAATAGACGGTTATCGAACCTTCTGTGCCCGGGACGGACGCGAAGCACTGGATATTTTCAACAGCCGGCGTATTGACCTGATTGTGCTTGACCTGATGTTACCTGACCTGGACGGTCTTCAGGTCTGTCGAACCGTACGGGCTGAATCACGTATTCCCATCATCCTTTTGACTGCCAAGGATGCCGTATCGGACAAAGTACTGGGCCTGGAGTGCGGAGCAGACGACTACATGGTCAAGCCCTTCGACTATCTGGAGCTGGCAGCCCGGATCAAGGCCCGCCTGCGCCGATCCGGAAGATTTGAGACAGATCGGTCGCAAAACCTGGAAATCGGCGGTCTTAAAATGAACGCAGCCGCACGCCGGGTACAAATGAACGGACGTAATGTTTCCCTGACAAAAAAAGAGTTTGACCTGTTACTGTTGCTAGCCCGTAACGCCGGCCAGGTCATGGACCGGGAGACCATCCGCAGTACCTTGTGGCCTGAAAACCGGCTTTATAAATGGAGCAGGACCATAGATGTCCATGTTCAGCATTTGCGATCAAAAATTGAGCCCGACCCCCGTCGGCCCCGGTTCATTGTAACCGTGCCCGGCGTCGGCTACTGTCTCAAAATTCCCGACTTGCCTTAAATCGAAACAAGATTATATTGAAAGACATAGGTTTGCCGTTGCGACTGCTGCAAACTGGCCCGCCTTCAAGCAAAAACCAGCCCGGTTGTCCAGCGCCGTGAAAGGTAATTGGCTCTTAATACACGCTGGAGAATAATAAAAAGCGTATTGGTCCTGCAACAACCAACCAGGGAGCTGAAAATGAAAAGGCAGAATCCAACTATTTCAGAATCAAATACCTGCAAGACCGACGAGGCTTTCAGCAGAAAGATGAAAGCCCGCCTGCCGGCGCTTGCAGAAAAAATAATCGCTCATTGCGACACTGACGAGTGCTACACCCATATCGATTACGAACCCCTGTCATCCGAAGGTTATGTAGCCGATCTGATCGACAAGTTCAGGCAGCTTATTTTCCCGGGTTATTTTTCAAAGGAAAAGTTAGATCCGGCCAATGCAAAGTACAGCCTAGGACAAGCGGTTACCGCGCTTTATGACATGTTAGCCGAACAGATAACCCATAGTATCCGCCACGAATGTCTGCGTTACGACATGACCTGTTCAGAATGTGAGTCGAGCGGCCAGGAAAAAGCCCTGGCAATGATAGAATCGATCCCCGCCATCCGCAGGCTGCTTGTGACCGACGTTCAGGCAACCCTGGACGGAGACCCCGCGGCCAAGAGTCACGATGAAATAATTTTCTGCTACCCGGGAATTTTTGCCATCACGGTTTACCGGGTCGCCCACAGGCTTTTCGAGCTATCCGTGCCCCTGTTGCCACGGCTGATGACAGAACACGCCCATAGCCTGACCGGCATCGATATCCATCCGGGTGCTACCATCGGTCCCCGATTTGTAATCGATCACGGCACCGGTGTGGTTATCGGTGAAACCACCGTGATTGGCCATAATGTACGTATATATCAAGGTGTTACCCTGGGAGCCCTGAGCCTGCCGCAAAACGCTGGTGAACAATGGCGAGGCAAAAAGCGTCATCCAACCATTGAAGACGACGTTATCATCTATTCCGGGGCAACAATTCTGGGGGGAAAAACGGTTATCGGTGCCCGTTGTGTCATTGGCGGAAACGTCTGGCTAACCGAATCAGTCCCCCCAGACACCCGGGTCCTTATGGAACAACCTCGCCTGGTCTACAAGTAGACCGGGACTGTCGTTAAAAAGGAGTCAGCATGAATTACTACACCCAAATAGGTGCCACCATAGGCAATACCCCCCTTGTACGCCTCAGCCGAATTACCACCGGTCTGAAGGCTGAAGTTCTGGCCAAGCTGGAATTTTTCAACCCCCTTGGAAGTGTAAAAGACAGGATAGCGGCAGCCATGCTGGCTGACGCTGAAAACAGGGGGTTGATCAGCAGCCGGACACTTATAATCGAACCGACCAGCGGCAACACCGGTATCGGACTTGCTTTTTTGTGTGCTTCCAAGGGCTACCGTCTGGCCCTGGTGATGCCTGATACCATGAGTGTCGAACGCCGCAAGTTACTGAAGCACCTGGGAGCCGAATTGATTCTAACCGACGGAAGCAAAGGAATGGCCGAGGCGATTGAAAAAGCCCGTCAAATAGTGGCTGAAAAAGACAATACTTTCATGCCTGACCAGTTTTCCAACCCGGCCAATGTTAGGGCCCACCAGGAAACCACAGCCCCTGAAATATGGAACGCCACCGAAGGCCAAGCCGATATCCTGGTGGCCGGCGTGGGTACCGGCGGTACCATCACCGGCATCAGCCGCTATTTCAAGGAGCGCAAGACGAGCTTCAAAACAATAGCTGTAGAGCCGGCCGGCTCTCCGGTACTGTCCGGTGGCAGCAAGGGTCCTCATAAAATTCAGGGTATCGGTGCCGGTTTCATACCTGAAATCCTGGATCTCAGCCTGATAGATGATGTTATCAAAGTGGCTGACGATGATGCGTTTGCCACCGCCCGGGCCCTTGCCGGCCGGGAGGGGATTCTTTGCGGGATTTCATCCGGGGCCGCCGCCTGGGCCGCCATCCAGGTAGCCCGGCAGCCTGAAAATGCCGGCAAGACAATCATCACGATCCTGCCCAGCACCGGTGAACGCTACCTGAGCACTGAACTTTTTGTAAATGACCAGGCAAGATGACTTTTTTTGAATTCAAAAAATCAGTCCGGCTGCCGGTCAGCGTTCAGGAAGCTTTCCTGTGGCATGCACGTCCCGGAGCATTGGAAAGACTCAGCCCTCCCTGGGACCCTATAGAAGTTTTGCAGAAAACCGGTGGAATTGAACCCGGCGCCAAGGTGAAACTGAAAATGAGGGCCCCGATACTGCCGCTTCCTGTCTTGTGGCAAGCAATGCATACAATGTACGATCCGCCATACCTTTTCCAGGATCGCCAGGTAAAAGGCCCCTTTGCCTCCTGGAAACATACCCATGTTTTCAGCCCCATAACCGGCAACACGTGTCTGCTGGAAGATCGTATCAAATGCCGCCTGCCCGGCCATCCATTTTCGACCAGACTTGCAGCCGGGTGGCTGCAAAACCGGCTGGACAGGATTTTCACCTATCGTCATACGACCTTGCTGGCTGATCTGCGCTCACACCGGCTTCACCGGGGCAAGTCGCCCATGACGATTTTAATATCAGGCGCAAGCGGCCTGTTGGGGACAACCCTTGTCCCCATGCTGACCACAGGTGGACACCGGGTTATCCGTCTGGTACGCCACAAGCGGTCCCCGGGGCCCGACCAGCTTTACTGGAACCCGGCGGCAGGTCGGATAGATCTTTCCGGACTGCCCCCCATCGACATTGTCGTCCACCTGTCGGGAGAAAACATAGGCAGGGGCCGCTGGACCAAGGCCAAGAAAAAACGTATAATCGACAGCCGTGATAAAAGTACCAGTTTGCTGGCCAAATCCATAGCTGAACTGCGCCCCAGACCCGAAGCCTTTTTATGTGCTTCTGCTATCGGATTTTACGGTCACCGTGGTGAAAAAATTCTGACCGAGGAAGATACCTGCGGCATCGATTTTATTTCAGGTGTCTGTGATCGATGGGAAAGGGCCGCCGCAGAAGCCAGGCGGGCTGGAATCAGAACAGTTTTTTTGAGAATTGGAATCGCCCTCAGCCCACTTGGCGGGGCACTGGCCAAAATGCTCCCGATTTTCCGTGCAGGCCTGGGAGGCCCCATAGGCAACGGCCGCCAGTACATGAGCTGGATAGGAATAGACGACGTGGCCGGAGCCATTTACTGGTCAATGGGTTGCAGCGACCTGGAAGGACCGACAAATATTGTTGCCCCCAGACCGGTTACCAATGCTGAATTCAGCACGACCTTGGCAAAAGTCCTGGCCCGGCCGGCCAGACTCAAGGTTCCGGAAGCATTGATCGATTTATTGTACGGCCAAATGGGACGCGAAATTTCTCTTTCAAGCACCCGCGCTCTACCGAACAAACTGCTTGCTTCCGGCTACAGTTTCCGGCATCCTGATTTGTTGTCGGCCCTGTGCCATCTGTTGGGACGCCGGGCCGCAAATTTGCCATCCCTGGAGGACAAAACCAAATCATGAGTTCTGCTTTGCGCTGGGTCCTGATGGTTACCATGGCCACGGCCCTTGCTTTCGGCTTCATGCACCACCTGGTACCCGGAAGCAACCTTTACAACTTTGAACGCCTGCATATCTTCCTTTTCAACCTGTGCAGCGGTGGAACTATAGTCCTGCATTACACCCAGCCCGGACGGCGGGTAACTTTTAAAACCATAACCTTCATGGCAGTCTCCCTGGCTTTTGCCCTGCTGGCTTTTTTCCACCTCTACCTGCCTTCGGTAATTGCCGCATTTGTCCTGGCAATTATCGTAGAGTCGGTACGAATCCAACGCTTTTCCTTTTTCCCCAAAGGAATTTTCAACCCCGGTCAGCCAGTTTCCCTGAAGTTTCACCAGGCTTCGCTCCTATGTCTCTCGTGCGGACTGGTAATTTCGGCCCTGGTGATGATTAACAACACCTGGCTTCATCTGGTATCATTCCCCAAGCTGAAACTTGATACCTTTTTCCTGGGTTTTTCATTTCCCCTGTCCCTGATTACCATGGCCGTAATGTTTTCTTTCATGAAAGGAGATTTCAGCCGCAACCTGCGCTGGCTGAAAAATATTGACTTCTGGGTGATCAACCTTGGGGTAATCATATTTTTTCTCTTTATCCTGTATGAAAAGCTGGTGGCCCAGGTAATCATCACCTGGATTCTGTTCGCGGCGGTAGTTTTGATGTATTTCCTCTATTACCGCCTGGGAAGGATTGTGCAGCAGAAACGTTTCCTTACCTCAGGAATGTTTTTTCTCTGGTACACGGCCATAACAGGGATAATTTACATAGTCCTCCATTTTACACCGGACTACTCACCCCAGCATAGCAAGTGGCTGCTGCGAATGCATTCTTTCGCCGCCCTTTACGGCTGGAATCTAAGCGGCCTGGCGGTAATCTGCCGCAGCCACGATTTTCCCATCCGCCTCAACGACCGTCTGATAATAACCATTCACTGGCTGACGGCCATCGTTCTGGCTCCCCTTGGCACTTACTGGGCACCGGCCGCACCGGCCGCACTGGGGGGTTATTTGATAGTACTGTATATGATGCTTTTCAGCCGGACTGCCGACAAATATCAGGGGCGGGCATAAACCCGGATTATGCACTTCAAACGCCTACAAAGTAATATTATTGAATTATTACATAAGCTTGCATCTATTTGTTCCTGTCCCTGCCTTCACCCGAAAGGTGAAGTTCAATCGGTGATAAATCATCAGGCATTTGAAGCCGCAAGGGGCTGGCGATTTTACCGAATCTGCTTTGTTGGAGGGCAGTTGAAGTACCATAGTACGTCTGCCTGCCCTCCGCCTCGCATCTTCACCAAATTCGCCAGCTGCAAAATCCGGGTTAAAAGAAACGAACGGTCAGTCACAGCCGGAGCTACAGTCCCCCGGATTGCAGTCCGGCTGCCGTCTGAAAGCAAAAGCGGCGGGTCACTGAGCGCTGCTTTCCAGCCGGGCCTTGAGGTCTGCCAGAGCGTCAGCGTTCATGCCGAAAGAATGTTCGTCAGCGGGAAATGCTCCGCTTTGGACTTCATCTTTGTACTGCGCAAG
>JALVQM010000472.1 GCA_027025615.1 Desulfobacteraceae bacterium
TCTTCCAAGCGTCCATAACCGCTAAATTCTGGTTTGATACCCTGGGATGCAAGTTGCTTATATGCCTCGCTGATACTTTCAAAATCGGTTTTTGACCGCGAACGGGCACGTTGCTTTTCCATAAGCTTCTGGAAGCCTGCCAAATCAAGTTTCAATCCTTTATCACGGACCACATCCTGAACAATATCCACCGGGAATCCGTAAGTATCGTAAAGTTTGAAAATCAGTCCGCCGTCAACCTTGGTTTGCCCTTTAATTTCCATTTCAGCCAGGGCATCATTGAGTAATTTCAAGCCATGGTCAAGGGTCTCCATGAATCGTTGCTCTTCATTCTGGATTACGTTGGTAATGAACGCGGCCGCATCGGAAAGTTCCGGATAGGCCGGTCGCATGATCTCGAAAACAGTCCGGGCTGTCCTGTGGAGAAAAGGCCGATTGAGTCCTATGTTGCGTCCGTACCTTATGGCCCGCCGCATTATCCGCCGCAAAACATAGCCTCGGCCCTCATTTGATGGCAACACGCCATCGCCGATCAAAAAAGCCGCTGCTCTGCTGTGATCAGCGATAACTTTCATTGCGACATCCACTTGTTGGTCCTGTCCGAACGACCGTTGAGCCAAGTCTTCACAAGTGGTTATGATCGGTCTGATCAGGTCAGTATCAAAATTGGTGTCAACGTCCTGAAGCACCGAAGCCAGTCGTTCAAGGCCCATACCGGTGTCTATACTTGGCTTGGGTAAAGGGGTCATCTTGCCTGAAGAATCGCGGTTGAACTGCATGAAAACCAGATTCCAGATTTCAAGGAAACGGTCACAGTCGCAATCAACCCCGCAATCAGGGCTACCACAACCATGGGCCGCACCACGGTCAAGATGAATTTCGCTGCATGGTCCGCAAGGCCCGGTATCTCCCATTGCCCAAAAATTATCCTCTTCTCCCAGACGCACAATCCTATCGCCAGGGATACCGATCTTTTCGTGCCAAAGAGTATAGGCTTCATCGTCTTCAAAGTAGACCGACGCCCATAGCTTGTCGGCGGGCAAACCATATCCGTTGGTCAAAAGATCCCAGGCGAAAGCCACAGCATCTTCCTTGAAATAGTCTCCAAAAGAAAAATTACCCAGCATTTCGAAAAAAGTATGATGCCTGGCAGTATAACCGACGTTTTCCAAATCGTTGTGTTTGCCACCGGCCCGTACACATTTTTGGGAGGTTGTCGCCCGGCGGTAATCCCGTTTTTCTTCTCCCAGAAATACCCTCTTGAACTGGACCATACCTGCGTTTGTAAAAAGAAGCGTGGGATCGTCTGCAGGGACAAGAGAAGAACTTCTTACTATCTTATGACCGTGTTTCTCAAAATATTCAAGAAAAAGCCTGCGGATGTTATCGCCTGTCATTTATTACTCCATTGGGTTGTTATTCGCAGAAGGCAGGCAGCCAACAAAATGGTATCCACCTGAATGCCCCTATTTACTCGGTTTGCTTGTCGCCTTCCGGCTTGTCTTCTTCAAGTCCGACTGTCTGACGAACCTTGCGCTCGATATCTTCGAAAACATCTACATTTTCTACAAGAAACCTCTTAACATTCTCGCGTCCCTGGCCTATACGTTCCCCATTGTAAGAATACCAGGAACCACTCTTGTCTATTATCCCTGTTTCCACACCCATATCAAGCAGGTCACCGGCCCTTGAGATACCTTCGCCATAGGTTATATCGAACTCGGCTTCCTTGAAAGGCGGCGCCATTTTGTTTTTGACAACCTTTACCCGGGTACGATTGCCCACAACTTCTTGCCCATTTTTAATAGCCCCGATCCGTCGAATATCCAGCCTGACGGAACTGTAGAATTTCAAGGCGTTTCCCCCGGTAGTGGTTTCAGGATTGCCGAACATGACACCTATTTTCATCCTGATCTGGTTGATGAAAATAATACAGGTCATGGTTTTGCCAATGGTGCCGGTAAGCTTACGCAGAGCCTGGGACATCAGGCGAGCCTGCAGTCCCATATGGGCGTCCCCCATCTCGCCTTCAATTTCGGCCCGAGGAACCAGGGCGGCTACCGAATCGATTACCATGATATCAATTGCTCCACTTCTCAACAGCATATCGGCGATTTCCAAAGCCTGTTCGCCGGTGTCGGGTTGTGACACAAGCAATTCATCTGTATCTACACCCAATTTCTTGGCATAAGTCACGTCCAGAGCATGCTCGGCATCGATAAAAGCAGCGATTCCGCCACGTTGCTGCGCATTGGCAACCGCATGTAAAGCCAGGGTCGTCTTGCCGGAAGATTCGGGACCGAATATCTCAATTACCCGGCCGCGGGGCAGACCTCCTACTCCCAAAGCAAGATCCAGAGCGATCGATCCGCTGGGAATGACCGGCACATCCACTATAGGGCGACTGCCCAACTTCATTATGGCCCCCTTGCCAAACTGACGTTCTATCTGGGTAAGGGCCGAATCCAGGGCCTTGCTTTTATTGCTTGCTGTCATTTTAAGCCTCCTAAGCCGCAGTCAAATTTCTGTTCAGTTATCCAACTCGGTCAAGTCTGCATTTGCAAGGGGTGTATAGATCGGTCCGCCTGGCTTCAGAACACTGCTGAAAAGCACTAAACTCCTCGCTTTAAAAGGCAATGGACCGAAATCTGCTGCTTTGCGAAGCATTTCCGGCAAATTAAACGGAACCCTTGCCCTTGGTTTGAATCGTCCCAGGGTAATGTGGGCCCTGAAATTTCTCTTTTCCCTGCTAAAACCGAGTAGTTCCAGGTCATTTTCGACCTGCCGGGCAAAGCTTCTCAAGGCATCGATTTCTCCGCCAAGACCGGCCCACAACACTCTGGGGTGTTTCAAGCCCGGGAAAACACCCAGTTCCCTGGCTTCCAGATCCAAAACCATCTGCCGCTTTCCA
>JALVQM010000473.1 GCA_027025615.1 Desulfobacteraceae bacterium
CTATTATGCTACTGTTTTTTTATTGCAGTTTTTCATGGCGATAATTTTTGGTATCATTGTCTTTATTTCCACTATTATGATTGATGGAATTTCAATAAGTTTGGCATTTACTTTTGCAATGTATGTTATTTTGAAACAACTTCATGAGTTTACAAGAAAGTATTTTTATTGCAACTCACACGATAGATATTCATATGCATTTTGTCTTGATTCTATCTTCTCCATTGTTGCACTCTCACTGATATTTATTCTTTATTATAAGAATGTTATATCTCTATTTGTTGTTTTGTTTATTTTATCTCTCTCTCTGGCAATGAGCTTTTTCTCTGTTTTGTTTTTCCGAAAATATATTCGTGTACGTTTGATCATTTCCAGGAGGATTCTCAGGGAAGTCATATGCGAGCATTGGAGTTTTAGTAAATGGTTGCTTGCTCAACTAGTAGTGCAATGGGTCGGTACGAACTACTACTACATTGTTGCTGCAGCCATTTATGGGCCTGCTGGAACAGGTGCACTTAAGGCAGCCCAGAATATTATTGGAGCACTTAATGTTATATTTATTGCCATCGAGAATGTGATTCCGGCTCAGGCCGCCAAGATTTTTTTTCAACAGGGTAGTTCCAGTTTTACTGCATATATACGACGTATTTTTATCTGGGGTGGAGGGGCAACAACACTCATATCAGCGGTGATTGCTTCTACTTCAGGCTGGCTGATGCCATTGGTCTATGGTGAAGTTTACAGGCAGTACGCACCGCTCTTGGTTTCATACTCGATCTATTACGTGATAGTCTTTTTCTCACTTCTTTGGCGCATTAAATTGCGGACCCTGGAGTTTACCAGACCTATTTTTACATCGTATGTCTTTACCTCCATCATAAGTTTGCTTATTGCCAGGAGTCTTATCGGACACTATGGTTTGCAGGGTCCTATTCTGGGAATGGGATTGCAACAGGTTTTTAGCATTGTTTGGTTGTTTATGGCATGCAGGTCGAAAATGGCCGAGGTAACTGTATGAAGATTGTACATGTGGTTATGGGCAAGGCCAACCCTTTCAAAATGAATGGAGTCAACAAGTCTGTCCATAACTTGTGCAAATTCCAACAACGTCTTGGTCATTCTGTCGAATTATGGGGCATTACGAAAACACCGGAGGCGCCTACCCCGAACAGGGAATATCCACTCCGCTTGTTTCAGGCGAACCTCTTTCGCTTTGTTCTGCATCATAACCTGAAACTAGCGATTCGTGATCTTCCGACAGACTGCATTATTCATTTCCACGGGGTTCTCATTGCCGAGTTTTATGCGTTGAGCCGGAAACTGCGCCAGCGTTCAATACAATGGGTTGTTTCTCCCAGGGGGGCTTACAGCCCTATCGCGCTCAGCCGTCGAAAATTGGTTAAGAAAATTTATTTTTTTCTATTCGAGCGCCGTTTCCTCGGCCAAGCGAGCGCAGTGCATACCTTAACTCCGATGGAGAAATCCTGGGTTGCCGCCTGGTATCCGGAAGCGCGGATCTATGTTATCCCCAATGGAGAGGATCAAGAGAATATCACCTTTACCTTCAGTGTCATCGAGGCATCTGAGCGTCCGGTTTTTGGTTTTTGTGGCCGCCTGGAGCATCACTTAAAAGGATTGGATATATTGCTAGCTGGTTTTTATCACTACAGAAAGCAAGGTGGTAAAGGGTGCATCTGGCTAATTGGTGACGGCATTTCCCGTAAAATGCTAGAGAAGTATGTGCGAGACAAAGGGCTTCAGCAGGATGTCCATTTTTTGGGGCCCATGTTCGGTGCAGAAAAGTTCAACCGCTTGGCCAATATCGATGTTTTTGTACACACCTCTCGCTCGGAGGGGATCTCCAACGCCGTGCTCGAGGCTGCCGCCTTGGGCAAACCACTGTTGCTCAGCAAAGGGACCAACATGGCGGAGGATATCGAACAATGGCAATGCGGTGTTGCGCTGTCGAAGAATACCTTTTCCCAGGTCGCCTATGGATTGAAAAAGTGTGCTGACCTGTATGCAAGAAAGGAACTCGAGACTTTGGGAGCGAATGCTCTCAGGATGGTCCAGGAAAAATACAGTTACAAAGTAGTTACTAAACGTCTGGTGGATGAAGTGTATCGCCCATTGCTCGGTTGATTATGATTACTCTGGAGACATTTTTGACGGCATTGCTACGGCAGTTTGAAAAGTCGGGAATACATTACTGTATTTTACGAAATTATCAGAGGTTGCCGAAAGGAAATATTGGTCGTGACATCGATATGTTGATCCTGCCTCAGGATCGACACAGGGCCATACGCCTAATCGCGGACATTAGTGGTGTGACGGTCACCGGTATAACGCACCGGGCCAATATGTCCGCTATTTACATTCATGGTGTACAGTGGGGCAAGGGACATTGCGCGATAGAGATCGACCTGGCCACGGCCCGCACCTGGAAAGGTTTTTCCTATCTGCCAGTCGAGTCGATCCTTCAGGAGAGTATCCGGCCGTATGACGACCGACCGCTCATCCGGGTGCCTGCGCCACACCACGAGGCCATAATCTCATTTTTTGGCACCTTCCTGATTACAGGAGAAATAAAAGCAAAATATTTTTCGGATATTCAGCAGATTTTCCGCTCTGCCCGCCGAGAGGTTGAGGCAACATTGCGATTATTTTGCGATCCAGCACTGGCAGAGCAACTTATCACCCGTGTGGTTTCTGAAGACAGAAAAGGGTTAAGAAAACTACGCTTGAGGGTAATTCGTGCAATCGTGTTCAGTAACATTTTGAAGCGACCCTTGTTTTCAATCGGGAAATTCCTCCATCCTCTCTGGACTGAAAGCAACCTGGGCACCACTACCTGTGGCTCTTCGACACTGGCGGTGCTGGGCCCGGACGGCGCACCGCCGCCGCCCTTG
>JALVQM010000474.1 GCA_027025615.1 Desulfobacteraceae bacterium
CCGGTCTCATTATATGCTGCCACAAAGAAGGCCAACGAACTCATGGCACATACTTACAGTCATTTATATGATATCCCGGTAACAGGTTTGAGGTTTTTCACGGTATACGGTCCTTGGGGAAGGCCTGACATGGCTTTGTTCCTGTTTACCAAGGCTATTTTGGAAAATCGTCCAATAAAGGTTTTCAATCACGGAAAAATGAAGAGAGATTTTACTTATATCGACGATATAATAGAGGGCGTTGTACGTGTGCTTGAATCACCGCCTGAAGGCAATCCCGACTGGGATGGCAAAGCTCCAGACCCGGCTACATCATATGCACGTTATCGTCTTTTTAATATTGGCAACAATCAACCAGTTGAATTAATGGACTTTATTAAAGAGATTGAAAATGCCTTAAATAAAAAGGCAGAATTAAAATTTCTTGAAATGCAACCAGGAGATGTGCCCGAGACGTATGCAGATGTATCTGATTTAACCATAAATTTCAGCTTCAGGCCAGAAACACCGATAAGCGAAGGAATTTATAAATTCGTAACTTGGTATAGATCTTACTATAAAGTTTAAAGAATAAGTTCTTTTTTCAGGTAGTGATTATCGGATAGTTGGTGAAAACAGTTTTCAAAAACAGAGGGAAATCAATATGAATGTATGCATTGTGGGGACAGGCTATGTAGGACTGGTAGCAGCAGCATGCCTTGCTGAAATGGGCAATGACGTTGTTTGTATAGATGTAAACCAGGATATAATAAACAGTCTCAAACAAGGTAAACTGCATATTTACGAACCAGGCCTGAAACCACTGGTAAAAAGAAATTTCCAGCAGGGACGTTTGCGATTTTCTACCAGTCTGGAAGAGGGACTAGAACAGGCATTATTTGTTTTCAACTGCGTGGGAACACCGCCGCGTGAAGATGGCTCCTGTGACCTGTCATATGTGGAACAGGTTGCCAGGCAGATCGGCCAAATAATTCAGGATTACAAGGTTATAATAAACAAGTCGACAGTGCCGGTAGGAACAGCTGACAGGGTGAAAGAAATCATCCGGCAGGAATTATCGTCGCGAGGTGTTAATGTTGAGTTTGATGTTGTATCTAATCCTGAATTTCTGAAAGAAGGTGATGCTGTAAACGACTTCATGAAACCCGATAGAGTCATAGTAGGTACTGACAACGTGAGGACGGCCAAGCTTCTTGAGACTCTTTATGCTCCTTTTGCCAGAAGCCGTGACAAGATGATCGTAATGGGTATTAGAAGTGCAGAGATGACTAAATACGCAGCAAATTGCATGTTGGCAACTAAAATATCTTTTATCAATGAAATTGCAAATATTTGTGAAAAAGTTGGAGCAGACGTTAAAGATGTTCGGTTGGGAATTGGGGCTGATCGTAGAATTGGGTATCATTTTATCTACCCGGGGGTCGGGTATGGTGGATCATGCTTTCCAAAAGACGTTAAGGCTTTGATAAATACTGCTGAATACTACGATTACACACCTCAATTAATTCTGGCTGTTGACGAAGTTAATAAAAACCAGCGTATGAGGCTGGCAGAAAAGATCAGTTCTTATTTCGAGTCTAAAGGCACCGTGGCCGGTAAGTGCGTGGCAATCTGGGGACTGGCTTTTAAGGCTAACACTGACGATATCCGAGAATCTGCATCCATAGATATAATTAGAATTCTTACGGCAAAGGGAATGTTGGTCCGGGCATATGATCCAGAGGCAGGAGAAAATGCAAAGTACGAATTGGCAAATGAATCCAAAGTAAAAATTTTCGATGACCAGTACGAGTGCCTCGCAGGTGCTGACGGGCTGGCTGTATTGACGGACTGGAACCAGTTCAGAAATCCAGATTTTGGACAGTTAAGGAAATTACTTTCTTCAGCGGTAATCTTTGACGGTAGAAATCTTTATTCACGTGAATATTTAGCCAGTTTAGGCTTTACTTATTTCGGTGTTGGCCAATCAGTCGGTTTGCCATTGAAAGACAACAATGTTTCATCCTGATTTGAAACTGGACCGGAGAAGTTTATGAATCGAAAATCAATTGAAACAGGACACGGAGGTATGCTGGTAGACTTGGTTGTTGACAGTCAAAAGGCAACATTGTTGAAAGACGTGGCCTTAAATCTTCATGATGTCATTCTGAATGAACATCAATTGTGCTACTTTGAACTACTCGCTACAGGTGCTTTTTCACCATTAAGCGGATTCATGAACAGAACCGATTATGAAGCAGTTCTAGACAGGATGCAGCTTCAGGACGGAACTTTGTGGCCCATGCCAATTTGCCTGGATGTTAATCGGACCCTGGCCGAAAGCCTGGAGGTAGGACAATCTATTGCCATCCGTGACCCTGAAGGGTTTTTATTGGCAG
Organism: Desulfobacteraceae bacterium; assembly: GCA_027025615.1. Lineage (GTDB taxonomy): Bacteria > Desulfobacterota > Desulfobacteria > Desulfobacterales > Desulfosarcinaceae > JALVQM01. Next base: position 2,379 of record JALVQM010000474.1, read on the forward strand.
TAATGCATGTAGAAGATATATGGCCGATAGACAAAGAAAAGGAGGCGGAGTTACTATTCGGGTCATACGAATTAAAACATCCCGGTGTCCAAAGATTGATAAATGAGACAGGAGAGTACTATCTGGGCGGGCAACTGGAAGTTTTGAACCTGCCGGTGCATTATGATTTTCTTCAGCTTCGTATGACACCCAAGGATACAAGGCATATGTTCAAAAAATTGGGGTGGCGTCGTGTTGTAGGATTTCAGACACGCAAGATAATGCACAGGCCTCAGTTTGAACTTACCTTGCAGGCCATGCGCCGGGCGGAAGCTAATTTGCTGTTATTGCCGGTTGTTGGAGTAACGCGGCCAAGTGAATTTGAATACTACACACGAGTGCGGTGCCAGAAGAAATTATTAAAGTATTACCCACCCAACACCTGTCTGTTGAATCTGTTGCCTTTGACTATGCGGCTGGCAGGAGCCAGGGAGGCCATGCTTCAGGCTATTATTGCCAAGAATTATGGTTGTTCGCATTTTATTGTCGGTTATAATCACGCCATCGCCTCGCCTGAGAATGATGAACTGTCCTTGTTTAAATGCGAAGAAATTCACAGGCAGGTAATCCCGGCTGGCCAGGATATTGGTATTGAAATTATTACTTTTGACAAGATGGTATACCTTCCGTTCGAAGATGAATATCGCCCTTCTGATAAAGTTGAGGAGGGGATCAGAACAATCAGCCTGGATGACGATGAGATAAAGCGAAGAATAAAAGCGGGCCGCCGGATTCCTGAATGGGCAACATTCCCGGAGGTGGTTTGCGAATTGCAAAAAGCCTATCCGCCACCTGGCAAACAGGGGTTCACGGTTTTTTTAACAGGCCTTTCAGGCGCTGGTAAGTCAACTGTTGCCAAGATCTTATACTCTCGAATGATGGAGATCGGAGAAAGGCCGGTTACATTACTGGATGGAGACATTGTTCGTCGGAATTTATCTTCAGAGCTGAATTTTTCCAAGGAACATCGAGATATTAATGTGCGCCGCATTGGCTTTGTTGCAAGGGAGATTACCAAGAACAAAGGTATAGCCATATGCGCTCCGATTGCTCCCTATTCAAATACCCGAAGAGAGATCCGCAGGTCAATAGAGGAATATGGAGGCTTTATCGAAATTCATGTCTGTACTCCCATGCAAGTGTGTGAAAAACGTGATAGAAAAGGAATGTACGCCAAGGCTCGCGCCGGTTTGATAAAAGGCTTTACCGGAGTAGATGATCCTTATGAAATTCCCGACACTCCGGAATTGAGAATAGATACAACAGACAAAACGCCCGAGGAATCAGCACAGGAAGTTCTGCTGTTTCTGGGGCAGAAGGGATATATATAATCTTGTTGCAAAAAAATCCTGACAAGGTTGAGTTTTTCAAGAAGATGCTTTTGCTTGCATTAAAAGCGTCAATTGTTGCCGGTAGAAAGATAATGGAAGTTTACCGGACAGAACTGGACATAAACTATAAAGCTGATAATTCTCCGATAACAATTGCCGATGAAAACGCTCATAAATCTATAGAAGAGTCTCTAAAACATTCCGGACTACCTATCCTGAGTGAAGAAGGAAAGGATATTCCGTATTCTGTTCGAAGTAGCTGGGAGATGTTTTGGCTGGTTGATCCTATTGATGGCACCAAAGAGTTTATAAGCAGAAATGGAGAGTTTACTGTAAATATTGCTTTGATATGCAATGGACAACCAGAACTGGGCGTGGTATTTGCGCCGGCATTGGATCTTGTATATTTTGGCCTGATGTTCCATGGGGCATACAAAATGGAAGAGGCCTTTTCCTTTTTTACCGATGAAATCTTGGATGAACTTAATGGTGATTCCTGGGAACTGGTATCTAAATCCGCAAGCAGGCTCCCAACAATGCCAGAAGGACCTGACGGTTATACTATTGTAGGCAGCAGGTCACATGGCGGCAGGGATCTTGAAGATTACCTGGATTTAATGCGGCGATGTCATGGGGAGGTTAAATTCAGGCCTGCTGGAAGCTCAATAAAGATATGTCTTGTGGCGGAAGGGACAGCGCATCAATATCCTCGTCTGGGGCCGACCATGGAATGGGATACTGCTGCCGGCCATGCAATCGCTGCTGCCGCAGGTGCTGGTCTATATGAATACCAGAGTGATAAAAGTCTGGTTTACAACAAAAAAGATTTACACAATCCCTGGTTTATTGTTGAGCGAAGACAGAAGGAGATTTAAGTTTGAACAGGGAACTAAGTCACCTGAAGGTGCTTGTCATTGGTGGAGCAGGATATATCGGCAGTCATACTGTAAAACTGCTTAAAGAATATGGCGCCCATGTCACTGTTTTAGACAATCTTTCCACTGGGAAGCAATACTTGCTACAGGGGGATGATTTTATCGAAGGTGATCTTGGTGATAAAGATTTGACCAGCCTGATATTTAAAAAGTACAAATTTGATGCCGTAATGCACTTCGCCGCTTTTTCAATTGTTGGAGAATCGGTTGTCCTGCCTCTTAAATATTATGAAAATAATGTAGCCAAAACTGCATCATTTCTAGAAGTAATGATAGAGCACAATGTGAAAAAATTTATTTTTTCATCAACCGCTGCAGTCTATGGTGAACCGATGCGTACTCCAATTACTGAAGATCATCCTTGCAATCCTAAAAATCCTTATGGAAGATCGAAAGCAATGGTGGAAAATATCATGTCGGATTCATTAGCTGCAGATGGATTGCAATATGCAGCCTTGCGCTATTTTAACGCTGCCGGCGCTGATCCCTGCGCCATGATAGGTGAAGCCCACGAGCCCGAGACACATCTCATCCCAATTGTTCTGGAGGTGGCCGCAGGCAGAAGGGAGGAGGTCAAAATATACGGGGCAAATTATAACACTCCGGACGGGACTTGTATCAGGGATTATATCCATGTCAATGATCTTGCAGAAGCGCATATTCTCGCTTTAAATGCGTTAATTGATGGAAAAGATTGCTGTATCTACAATCTGGGCAGCGGCCAGGGCTATTCAGTCCGGCAGGTAATAGAGGTTGCCAGGGAAGTAACCGGACACATGATTCCTGTTACAGAAGAACGACCGCGTGCCGGTGATCCAGCCGTACTTGTGGCGAGTTCTGCGAAAATACGGAAGGAATTGGGATGGCAGCCCAAATATGATGATCTGAAAGTGATTATCGAAACAGCCTGGAAATGGCATAAAAACGACAGGAAAGCTGGGAGATAATCTTTGGTAGATGAGCCGGAACCAAGTAGGTGGGTTAAATTTATCGGCGCTTTGGTAAATAGAAGGGCGTTGAGCTTGCATAGATGGCAGGCGCTTGAAAAACGTAGTGAGCGAATCTGGGTCAAAAGGCAAAATGGGCTAAAAGAGCAGTGACATATAATATAAGCATTGTTGCGGAATTTCAGCCCAGCAAAAGTCAAGCAAAGTAGTCTTTAAAAAAACATATTTAGCGAAATAATTGACAATAAAGATATCGAACTATTCGGGGAGTCGACAGACAGGCTATTGACATAATATGCGCCCGGCCATATTATTTTAAGATATTTTTACCGATGAAAGCAAAAAGGCAGGCCGACCAATGGTTTTAAACACGCAAGATGACAATAAGCCTGATCTGACCGAACGTCTTACAAGCCTGATCAATAACCTCTCGGATGAAAAGAAGGAACAACTGCTTGAAATCTTGCTTGAATGGCAGCGGCGTGAACAACGCCAGGATACGAGGATTCCGTGTCTGATAGCTGTGGACTATTCTACATCGGAAAGGTTTTATCGGGATTTTATTCAAGATCTTAGCAATGGTGGGGTGTTTATTGAAACTCGTGAACCGTTGCAGGTTGGTCAAAACCTTTCTCTAACCTTTTCTATTCCCAATACCCAAAGTAATTTTAAAATATCAGGTAAAATCGTACGGGCTGAAGAAAATGGTATTGCTGTTCAGTTTGACAAAAAACTAAGTGGTTACCAGAAGCAAATCATACAAAGTGCCATAAGCAAAAAACCATAAATCAAGACTGAGCGGTTTGCAAGCTTACCTTTTCCTTGAATCCAAGTCATCAGAAAAATAATCGTCAGGCTGTTGAAAAACGTGGCAGGCGAAGCTGTTTTTCATCAAAATTGTAATCCCGGATTGTAACCTAAACTGCCAGCAAGTGGGTCGACAGCCAATGATAGGCTAGTTCCACAATACGTTTTTGCCATAGCGTTTCACTAAAGGCATGATCGCTGTCTTGCATGATTACAAGTTGCCTGGGTTCCCTGGCTTCGTTGTAGATAAAATGAGCGTTTGAAACCGGCACAACCTCATCAAGCCCGCCATGGATAACCAGAATGCCTGATACCTGCTGGATGAATGAACTTATATCAAAACTAAATCCAGCGACATCATCGGGGCTGAAATCCATGTTTTGCCTTTGCAGTTCGGAAATAGCTTCCTGGCTGATTCCATCAATTCTAACCGGTGCGGCAAGGGCCACGATTGGATCAATTTTGTTTTCAGCAGCCACCTTCAGGGCAACGGTGCCACCGAAACTGCTGCCAAACAAACCTATGGAAAGGTCGGGTTCAAACAGATTCCGGATGTAATCAAGGGCGGCACGTAAATCTTCACAACGATCCTGAAGCAGGGTCGTTAGAGAAATTATGCCGCCGCTGTTGCCACAACCACGGTGGTCGAAACGTAGATAGGCTATTTCTGATTCAACACATGCTCTGGCGAGCGAGATTTGTTTGGCTGACATCCTGTTGGCCAGCATTCCATGGCAACCGACAACAGCAGCTTTGGGAAAAGAAGACGGCAAATGAAGGGTGCCTGCCAGTTTAAGGGGACCGCAGTTGAAAAATACATCTTTTTGCTGAATTGATCCAAAAGAATTATTTTGTTCCATCTCGCTTGTTTTTAGATTACTTTCGCGTTATTTGACGGTTTTTGAAAATTCATCGTTAGTCAATCTATGCAGATGGATATTTTAAAAGAGCATACTGATTAACTCGGCTGAATATGGTTTGTTGTATGTCAACAGATATATAATCTATTAACATTTTTCAAAGCAAGCAAATGATGGTATCCCAAGTTGTCAGAGGTCTTTATTACCTGTTTCAGTGGTGGCGGGTGGGCTAGTCACCTGTACCATTAAGCGGTCAAGATAAGCGGTCAAGACGAAAATTCTCAGGCTTGAAACCAAAAGCCTTTGATCTAACGATTTTTAAGAATGCAGACGATATGGCTTTGAAAAAAGGACAGGAAATTGAGCTTGAAATTGAAACCACGGCCTTTGGTGGCAAAGGTTTGGGGCGGATAGACTCCATGGTGGTTTTCGTCGAACAGGCCCTACCTGGTGAAGTCGTTACCGCCAGGATTTTCAAGAAAAAAAAGAACTGGGCTGAAGCCCGTCTGCTGGAAATAAAGCGGGAAAGTCCTTATCGTGTTAAGCCTGAATGTCCATATGCCGGTTTTTGCGGAGGGTGCAAGTGGCAATTTCTGGATTATTCAATGCAGTTGGAATATAAAACCCAGCATGTAGCTGAAGCCTGTATGCATATTGGCCAGTTTGCGGAGGTAAAAGTCCGGCCTGCAATTGCCTCGGACTCTATCTTTGAATATCGCAATAAAATGGAATTTTCCTGTGCTGACCGGCGCTGGTTATTACCTGGGCAAATGGGAAACCCGGATATTGATATTTCTTTTGCCCTTGGTTTGCACGTACCCGGAACATTTTACAAGGTGTTGGATATAGATCGTTGCCTGCTGCAGCCGGGTTTGGGCAACCGGATATTGGGTGTGATCAGGAGGTATATCCGCAATTCTCCAGAACCAGTATACGGGTTGCGCACTCACGTTGGGTTTTGGCGTTTTGTCGTCTTACGCCATTCTTGGTCTGAAGACAAGTGGATGGTTAACCTTGTTACGTCAGAAGAAAAAACTGATCAAGTCAAACCTCTGGCCGAAATACTTACAAGCCAGTTTGCCAATATCGTTTCAGTGGTAAATAATATTACTTCCCGGAAGGCTCAAATTGCCTTTGGCGAAAGGGAGGTAGTCCTTGCAGGCAAACCTTCCCTGGTTGATACCATAGGGAATTATTCATTTGAAATATCGGCTAATTCTTTTTTCCAGACAAACACTCAAGCGGCCGGGCGATTGTACGATGTTGTTTCGGGATATGCCGGATTGACCGGAAGCCAGAACGTGCTTGATCTTTACTGCGGGGCCGGAACGATTTCCATTTACCTTGCCTCCGATGCGGCCCGGATAGTCGGGCTGGAATTGGCTGCTTCGGCGGTTGATGATGCGCTTAGAAATTGTCATCGTAATGCAGTGGGAAATTGCAGGTTCATCGCTGGTGATATTCGTTATACCC
>JALVQM010000475.1 GCA_027025615.1 Desulfobacteraceae bacterium
AATGTATGCATGCACAAGGCACTTGATCTTGTCTCCTGGATAATTCCCAATCTTTCTGCGTTTGATTTGAAGACAACGGCAGCCTATGGATTAAACGTATCGGGCACGTACTTGGGGCTTGTTGCCCTGTATGGTCTGGCCTATATTGTCATTTGCCTAGTGCTGTCGATCTGGATCTTCCAAAAAAGAGAACTGGCATGAAAAAAAAGGTTATTTTATCATTATTGATTCTAATAGTTTCTGTCAGTCTTTTTGGATGGGCAAACGCCCGTCTGATGGAATACCGCAAGGGCCTTGTGTTCAGGTTTGCCGCCCCCAAGGCCAGTTTGCCTGTGGAATTTGTAAAAATCCTGGCCGGTGAATTCAGGGGAGTAATGGCCGATTACTTTGTGCTTGAAGCAGGCTCTTTCATTGGCAGTAACCAGGAGCCTACCGACGAGGAGTGGGAGAACATTCGACGGACCTTGCAGTACGCCCTGGAGCTTGATCCGTATTTTATGCAGGCTTATATTTATGCCCAGGGAAACTTGCCCTGGGATGCAGGCATGTACCAGGAAACCATCGATTTGCTGGCGATCGCCAAAAAGCACAGAACCTGGGACTGGTATCCTGGTTATTATATGGGTTTCGACTATTATTATTTCCTTGCAGATTACGCCAAGGCATCAGAAGAATTTATGCAGGCAGCAAAAATTAAAAATGCTCCTTTGCTGCTTTCAATTCTCGGAGCAAGACTAGCCCTTAAAGGCAAGAGGACTGAAACAGCAATTGCTCTTTTAAAGACCATGCTTGGCGACAGGGAGCTGGATGAAAACAGCGCCAGGGAAATTGGCTTGCGTCTGGAAGCCCTCAAGGGAGCCCTTGTAATCGAAAAAGCCATTGAACAGTATGAACACTCACTTGGAAACAAGCCGCCAAGTCTTCAGGCATTAATTGACAAGGGGATTCTTGAAAAACTGCCCCCCAATCCTTATGGTGGACCTTACATTTACGATGAAATAACCGGCGAAGTGGCCTTTGATAAATATTGAACACATATTCCCACAATAATTGGAAGCAGCATGCATCCTGGCATGGTCAGCGTAATCATTCCAGCCCTTAATGAAGAACAGACCCTTGGGCCCCTGCTAAAAATATTGACCGCCCAGCCGGGTATAAATGAAATTATCCTTGTCGATGACGGTTCACGGGACAAGACTACGGAAGTTGCCCGTAAAGCAAATGTTGAAGTGGTAAAACATCCCTATCCCATGGGAAACGGGGCAGCTATAAAGACGGGAATCAGACATTGCCGCGGTGACCTGCTGGTTTTTTTGGATGCCGATGGCCAGCACGATCCAAGTGATATTGAAAAGTTACTTGATAAGCTTGATACCTACGACATGGTGGTGGGTGCCAGGGCCGGTGGTGATCAGGCTTCAGGTTTCAGGCGTTTTGGCAACTGGTTGTTGAACAGGATAGCCGGCTATGTAACCGGATTTGACATCCGGGACCTGACTTCAGGTTTCCGCGCGGTCCGGGCTGAAGTTGCCAGGAATTTTTTGCCCTTGCTGCCCAACGGGTATTCGTGGCCGACGACAATAACCCTGGCTGCCCTGAGGTCGGGCTTCAGTATCAAATATATTCCTTTAAAGATTCACATGCGTGTCCGTGGCAAAAGCCAGCTAAGACCTTTTTCAGGAGCTTTCCGTTTCTTGATGATTCTGCTAAAGATTTGCACCCTTTACTCTCCACTGCGGATTTTTGTGCCGGTCAGCGTGGCAAGCTTTTTCCTGGGACTTTGTAATTATGTTTACACATATTGGACAGCCGGCCGGTTTACAAATATGAGCGCCCTGCTGTTTGCGACCTCGGTTATCATTTTTATGATTGGACTTGTATCAGAACAGGTGAGCCAGATAGGTTTCAATCGTCAACAGCCCATAAATGGTAAAAAAGATTCCAACCGTCAATGACAGTCTTTGCCAAACCAAAACTGCTGGTCGTTACAACTTCTTTCCCCATGGGCTGTCAGTCAGCCTCCGCTTATCATGTAAAGCGTTATCTTGAGGAATTGGCGGATAAATTTCGGATTACTGTTATTACCCCGGCTTCGGATTATAATATCAGGCGATGTGAATGGTCCGGCATTTCTTTGACAATAATCCCTTTCCGGTACGCTCCCCGGAAGTTTCGAATCCTGGCCAACAAACCTGGAGGCCTGCCTGCAGCCTTGGCACGTAAACCATTGCTGATTTTTCTGGCACCGTTTCTTTGGGGAGCGATGATCCTCACTATGATCAGGGAAATGGAAGCAACAAACGTAATTCATGCCAACTGGTCAATGAATGGATTGGCCGCAGGGCTGGTGGGGGGCCTTTTTAAAGTGCCGGTTATCACAACCCTGAGGGGCAGCGATATTGCCTGGGCCGGCCGGTCAGCACTTGGAAAACTAGTCCTGGGGTTATGTGCCCGTTACAGCCGCTGCCTGGTGAGCGTATCTCATGGCCAGAAAAAACAGGTGAAAAAGCTTATCGGAGTGTCTGATTTGATATGTATCGAAAATGGCATTGATGGCGAAATAATGAGAATCAAACCTGTGGATGCCTCCCAGATGGAGTCGGAACTCAGGATCCTGGTGATTGCCAATCTGGTGGCTTCAAAGCGGGTAGACATTGCAATTTCTGCTTTTGCCGAACTTTCCACGGGCAAGCGGCGGGCATGGCTTGATATCATTGGAACTGGTCCGGAGCTTGAACTTTTGAAGGCTTTGGCGCAAAAGCTGGGAGTTTTGCCGAACGTAGTTTTTCATGGGAGTTTGCCCCATTACCAGGTAGTTGCCCGCTTGCAAGCTTCCAATATTCTGGTTCATCCAAGCATGTCCGAAGGCCGATCCAACGTGGTGCGGGAA
>JALVQM010000476.1 GCA_027025615.1 Desulfobacteraceae bacterium
AACCGTTTTCCCAATACCACCATCCCCTTCAAAATACCATAAGGTAGGTTTATATGCTTTACTATAATCCCCAACCACTTTATTTAATATTTCATTCCGCCCTATCAGCGCAATGCGCCGTGCGCCTGACAAATCCCGGTCACTCATGACTGTACCTCCTGTGTGCTGAGAGTATGCAAGACATCCAATACACCGTGAGCAATTGATATCCAACCACCATCGGATGTTCTCGGACACTCACCGGCATCATTGTGTTCCGCCATTTCCGGCTGCCACCAGCCAATACGCCGAAACCAGATGCGTATTGTCATAGGGGAAGATTCAACCGATTGACCGGCTAATGCTTGCTGGATTTCCTGCACGTCGTTTAAGTTAGTGCCATACAGAGCCTGTGCCAGATTGATAATTTGCTCGCTCTGTTTTCCATATCCGCTACGCTCAACCCAGTAATCTAAATTTTCACGAATTACTCTGTCGCGAAGGCCATCATTACAAACAAATTTGACTATCCGAGGCCAATGTTCTTTAGCCCTTTGAAATGCGCTTTTGTATTCTCCGCAATTTACACTATTCTCATTACCTCGTTGGAATGTTTCCATCCACTCGTCTATCCTGTCGGGGGCAAACCCTCGCACGGTTATTTCTTCGCTCTTACTGCGCGGTATCATGCCGCCGATGTCAAATTTTCGCTCATTGCGCAAGGCGAAGAAAAACAGGTAAGGGCGGTCCAATAAAGGCGACAGGACCTCATCATAAAAGGCATTGATATATTCGTCGCCATATTGAGGCACATGGTCTATGCAGATAATCCCTGGCGACTGGCCTAACCCATTTTGAATGACTTTTCGTTGTTGCCAGGTAAAGACATCGGAATTACGCGCCTCGCCTGTATTTTCCAAATCGAGGTAAACGCCCCCATATTTCTGAGCAATCCAATGGAGCAACTCACTTTTCCCTACACCGGGTACACCCGTGACGAAAATGCAGCGATGTACTAATTCTTGGCGTTCTTTCATCTCCCATCCCTTGATGATTTTGCGGACCTGAATATCCAACGGTTTCCCGCAACGGTATCTGGGTTCGAACATATAATTACTCCTCAGCCCCGTGATACTGGCGCAACAAATCGTTGCCTTTTCTGACAAGTTGCCGGGGGGTGATAATTTGTCTTTGCCAGATCAATTCTTTAAGAGCATTGAATATATCGTCTGGCATCATGTCTTCCATGACGGTCTGTTGGATGCGATAGTCAAGCAATTCGATCATCTGGGATGGCTTCCAATCCATAGATACATCTTGCTGGAATCCATCCAGAGGATATATATCCTTCTCCCTTTTTGTGAAGAGAAATGCATTGACAACCGCCTTATCCCATAATTCCCCCCAATTCAATAAAAGGTGCAGCCATTTTTGCGCATCGCCAGGTTGTTGGATATCTATCCAAACTCGTATTTTGGGCAGAGATGTACTATCTCGGCGACTTGGGGGTCGTATATAGGCATGTGCTTCATGCAAGATTTGCCAACTGGTTGGGATTTTTGCGTGGGGTATTTGTAATGCGTAACGAGCAAATACCGATCTTAGAAGAGATTTATCTATGCTTGACTTCCGATCTTCCGTTGGTTGAATACATTGCTCTAACGCATATAGTAAATGTGCAAGGTCTTTTTTACTGTCCAAAAGAAAAATAGCAATATCTTCCCGAACCTCTTCAGGCATATCCAGAAACCAGGATGGGTCTTCGGCGAGAGCAGATAATAAACTGTGAAATACCCCGCGATGAAAGCGGCTTAACAGGACATCCTTTTCAGCCCGCCCGTTTAAAGGCAGGTAAACCGAGATGGTGCTCTCTTCTCCCCATGGGCGGAATTGGTGGCGTCCCATCCAGATAATGGAAGAACGCCCACTCCCTGGTGGAGCAAAGAATAAGGTATGAAAAGGTGAGATGGCCTCCGACCAGCCGGGGGCCGATTCAAAAAATAACTTGTATGGCCTTTCGGCAGGTGTTTTGTCATTTTGGGGACGGGTTGGCAATCGCGGGTCCAGTTCCCCCTTCTCAGGGCCAAACGGGTTCATCCACACAGCGGTATTCTCTCCTGGCAGTGCGGATAAGATTTCCTCAATCTTCGGGCTTAAAGGCACAGGCTTTGGTTCCTGCGGCCATAATCGGCAATTACCTTTTAACTTATAAGGAGCAATATTTTCGCTGAATATATCAGATATATTCCAAGACGTAGATACTTCTTCCCACAACAAACGCCCACTGGCGTTGCCTTTTTTTACCAACGTTTCCCCAAGCGGAACAAAAATCTCCTCTATCTGCTCCATCTGAGATTGGTCATATCGCTTGCGCAATATTTCCCCCAGGACGGGCTTGCTCTCTATGCCCAATATCTTAAACACCTTTAAAATTTAATTTGGCATCATCTTCAGGAGAGATATTTTTGGTTTCCTGTAGCCATGCTCCTAAAGATTTCAGGGTATCAATCTCATGCTCATCAAATCCAACTCGGCTCTTCTCCCAATCGTTGATGAGAGAATTCCAGGTAGAGAAATTATCCATAGAAAGAATGTATCTGGCTTCTCTGCGTAAACTTTCCAAAGTAACAGGACGACCGTCCCTCACAACTTGTTGCCAGTAGGCCAAATCTTTGCGGAAAAATGTATTGAATTTTTCTTTGTGAATCTCTCTCCACAGAGACAAGTATTGCACCCCCATCTCCGGTTCTGAAATGTCTTTGATGGATTGCAATTGTTCTTTCCAATACTCACGCCGCTTCTCGCGATATGCCCGTAACCACTGCCATAATGCTATGCCTATGGGAATCAATACGGACACAAATGTATTGGATAATGTCCCTAATAACC
>JALVQM010000477.1 GCA_027025615.1 Desulfobacteraceae bacterium
GTTTACGCCAATACCCAGGCCGTTATGCTGCAGGACAAGCTGGCAAAAGCCGGAGAAAACACGGCCTTGCTTGATCCTGGTGATTTCGGGATTAAGTTTGTAGCAAATTCCGTGGTTGTTTCTCAAAAAACGTTTGACCGCAAGGCAGGGCTGGTAAAAAGTTTTGTTATTGCCCTTCTGGACGGCTGGAAAGCGTCCCTGGATGTTGCCAATCAGAAAGCGTCTCTGGAAATTTTGAAACAGGTTGAACAGGATACCCCTGTGGGAATCCTGTCGGCCCAGTTAGAAAAAACCAGGCAGCTGGTGATTCCCTCCAATGGAAAACCCTTGGGAACCATCGATTTTGATGGTTGGCGGCAGACGGAGCAGATAATGCTGCAACAAGGTCAAATCCGCGTTCCGGTCAATATTACAAAATACCTGAAACCGCTGGCAGACCATTGAAACGGTTGTTTTGAACAGAGCCTGATCCTGGATGGTGACTGGCCGGATTGGTTATTGTGGTTTGCTTTTGCCTGTAAGTTCAGATTATCGGGGATAAAGACGCTTTGCCTGCTGATCGAGCAAACGTGATCGCATCCAGAAAATACCGGTGTTTATTGCCGGGTCAAATTCCAGCAATGCATCGGTATGTCCGCCAACCCAGGCATATTTTTCAGATTTTTTTTTCATTGCCCGAAGTTTGCCATAACGGCCGAACACTTCTTGACGCAGACGCAAATATTTGGGTTTGCCATAGACCCACATTGTTATGGAATATAACCGATTGCGCCAAAAACCAAACATCAATCCTTCCAGTTTAACTCTTGGCCATTGTGGGGTTTTTTCGGGCAGGCTATATTGAACAATTCCTCCGTACAGGTTCTCGGTCTTGATTCTAACAAGCTTGCCAAGTGAAGCCGGTCGCATACCCCACTTCAATCCCCGGAATGGCAATTGGTCAATAAGAAATGACAAATTCCTGCCAGGAGGCGGGGCAAGGCCGGATTGTCTCTTTTTTACTCTTTCAGAAGTTTCTCTTCCGCCAGCTTGGTTGGAAAGGTTGTTTTTATTTAGTGGAGCAACAGACCTGGCCGCAGCTGTTTGGTTATTATCGTCCTTGGCAGTGGTAGTATCGTCAGCTCTTTGTTTGGTGGCAGGTTTGTAAATAATTGTGGCTACGTCAGTTTCGGGTACCCCGACAGCAATTCCGTGCAGGTTGAATTTTACTACCTGCCCCTCATGCCAGATGTTGTCACTCTCAAATTTTTCGCCCGACTTGAGAATGATCATTGCTGCTTCCAGGCTGGAAGTTTCAACGATACCAAATATGAAAAGAGAGGTTGCGACTAGGGTTAACAGTTTGAACAAAGCCGACAGCAGCTGTTCTGCCAGTCGGTTTTTTTTAAATTCTGGTGTGTTAGGTGCCATAATTATACAGTTTCGCAATAAGATAGAATCCATATGGTTTTGCTACAGGCTGGAGGACAACATTTCATAATAGAAATCCATTTATTAACAATGGGAACATGTTAAATTCTCAGTATGTATTCATGTTTCATCCTTATGCAATTCTATCAACCCCGTGTAACGCACAGACCGGCAGAAAATACGGGACTTGTTGTAAAACCGTCATGCCTGTTCAACTTCGATTCTCAGACGTTGATTTACAATACGCGCCTTTACCTTGCCGGGAGAAACCAATGGTGGCAAAATAAGGCAGCGTCTCCTGAGGTGAACCCGGTTAAATTCTGGCTCTGAAGCACTGGTATTGTTACACCAGTCAATGATCAGGAAATTACCGCAAAGGGCTAAACAGATGTCTTCTTTAAAAGTGGTATATAGTGTAAATTCAACTACAAGGTTACCATCGGCCTCGAATACCAGCACATCAGCCGGCAGATTGGCACTGTCGGCACATGCAGGGGCATTATTTTTAGCATGTTTCGCGATGGGATCTAATTCGTCATTAACCGGTTGCCATTCATAACAGCTGATACGGTCGAACTGCGGCTGGGGAAGGTTAAAAGCCATTTGAAAAATGTATTCTCCACTGATAGGCTTTTTAAAATTCGCTTGGTCTGGACTTGATTGTAATCTGGACATTGAACGATCCTTTATAGGCCTTGATTAGGAAAATGCCGTAAACTTGTAATGGGGCTGTCTTTTTCCCTGATCTTTAAATCGGTTGTTTGAAGATCGACTTGAGTCATATTGTTTATGTCGTGGTTTATCTGCATCCATCCGGACTGGTTCAAGCCGGCCATCAAGCTGAGCCTGATTTTGGCTGAAGCGATTTAATGATTGGGAGCTATTATACTCTGGTGTTGGGCAAATTTCAGTGATCCAATCACAGGTAACACTGATTTTTCGTGAAGAATAGCAACAGGTGGCAGAGGTCGGGATTGGCCTCGGAAATAGTCGCCAAAGCAGGGGGCAAAAACAGATGCAAGCTTGCAGATTGATTGACAGCCATGTCCATTTGGATCTTGTTATGCGTTATCATCCGGCAGGACCGGCATGGTGGCGGGAACATGGATGCGGGGTTGTATCATGGTCTTTTTCAGGTCGTATCTCCAGCCTGGAAGACCTGGAACAGTATTTTGTTTACCAGAGACAAGCTGTTGAAAGAGCTAATAAAGAGGATGGATTGTTCGCCTGTTTTCTGGCAGGTATTCATCCCAGAGATATCCCGGAAGATATGGATCTGCAGCGGATTTTGCCCATGCTGGAACCTTTGACAGGGCAAAGGCTTTGTTTGGGGATCGGTGAAATCGGACTGGAGACCGGCAGCTTGCGCGAACAACAGGTGTTACGGGCTCAGTTGCAAGCTGGCCGGGAAATTTTGCCACCCGATAAAAAAATCGGTATTCATACTCCCAGGACCAATAAGTTGTCAATAACCAGGCAGCTGCTGGAGCTCTTAGATGATTTTGAAGATCTGCGACCAAGGATAGTGATAGACCACTGCTCCGGTGAGACCCTGCCCCTTGTACTGGAAAAAGGTTTTATGGCGGGTGTAACCTTGAGTCCGGTGAAAACCAGTCTTGAGACATTGCAGGATATGGTGGCGGCTTACCCGGCAGCCATCTCCAGGATCATCTGCAATACTGACAGTGGCAGCGAGTTTTTTAAGGACCTGGTCCAGGCAGACAACAGTCGGGTTTTCAGCTCTTCTGTCAGTCAAAAACTTTTTCGTGTCAACGCCATGGATTTTTTCAACCTTGATCGTTTCATTCAAGATGCTGGCTGAACAGTAAAAACCAGAGACCAAGAGAAAGGAAGTTGGTGTGGCAACCGGGGCGTGTGGAATCAATTGTGATGTTTGTCGCCTCAGGCTCCTGGGGACCTGTTCGAGCTGCGGGGCTGGCGGTAGTTCAGTCGCCGAAGCAAAGCGGGCGGCACAGGAGAGGATTCTAGGACAACCATGCCCTGTACTGGCCTGCGCAATCATGAACAAGGTTAGTTATTGTCCGCGGGACTGTTTACAGTTTCCCTGCGATAATTTCAATTATGGCCCTTATCCTTTCAGCCGAAGTTATCTTGACATGCAGCAGCGGCGGTTTGCCCAATTGCCGCCGGCCCTTGATCCCAATGGACGTCCCTTGAAAGTGCCGGAACAATACTGGAAAGATCTGCTGGCCCGGCCTTGCCATCAGGTTTGCAATGCGACCCTGGTGGAAGTCGATCAACAGGGCGGTTTTGTTTTTAATTTTTTTAACCGTCGTTTGCAGGTCACACCATCTTCCCGGAGTATAAAAGCTGAGTTGGATGGCAAATGGCAGCTCATAGACGATCCCCTGTTGGAGCTGGTCACTTTGGCTTACCTGACCGGCACAGAACGTGTTTTCCCCTTAAAAAATCAACTGGTGGGTGTAAAGGATCTCAAGGAAGGATTTTATTTTCAGGGACGGCATGCCATGCCCCTGGCACCTTTATTGGAAAGGTTTGCAGATGATCCGGCCGGTTTCGCCACGTCCTGCCGCACTCTGGGAGGGCAGGAGGTTGCAATGGCAGATGTGGGCTTTAAGCTGCTTGCGCTTCCCCGCATTCCGCTTTACCTGCTTTTATGGCAGGCCGGTGATGAAGAAATTGTAACCAGTCTGGAATCCGATGGCTTTGGGGCCCGGATAGATATCCTTTTTGACCGCTCCGTGGAAAAAATTTTTCCGGCAGCTGTCATATGGATGCTGGTCAGGCGCCTTGTGGTGGCCCTGTTGCAGTTCGGAATATAAGCTCACGGGCAGGTCCCGGGAATTTACTGAGGATTTTGCAATTTGATTGAAAAGCGACAGCCGGCCGGACCATGTATAGCTGTTGAACGCTTGGTCCAGCCAGCGGCTTTCGGTTTTCAAAAACAGGTTTAATATTTGAATCTGCTTGCGATGTCAGTCAGTTGAGATGACATTTCTTGCAATTGTTCTACACTTAGTTTTACCTGACTGCTGCTGTTTGCCATCTGGCCGGCGGAAGCATTTACGGCTGACATGTCGTCGGTTATCTGTTCTGCAACAGTGGAACTCTGGTTGACATTTTCATTTACTTCCTGGATGCCTTTTGATGCCTGGGATATGTTGTTAGCTATTTCCCGGGTGGCAACGGATTGCTCTTCAACCGCCGTGGCAATCGTTGCCACTATATCATTTACGCCTTCGATTACTTTTGAAATCTGGTCTATCTCGGTCACGGTCAAAGAGGTGGTGTTTTGAACTTCCTCGATTTTGCTCTTGATATCCTGGGTGGCATCTGCGGTTTGCTTGGCCAGCTCCTTGATTTCGTTGGCTACCACTGCAAAACCTTTGCCGGCCTCACCGGCCCTGGCCGCTTCTATGGTAGCATTCAGGGCCAGCAGGTTGGTCTGTTCAGAGATTTCCGTGATTGCCTCGGTTACCTTTCCGATTTGTTTGGCAGCCCTGCCCAAGGCGTCCATTTTTTCGGCGGCGTTCTTGGATTGGATGACCGCTTCGTCTGAAATAGTGCGTGCTTTTTCGGAGTTTTGGGCGATTTCATGGATAGTTGCAGTCATTTCTTCGGCCGAGGTCGCAACCATGCTGGTGTTGGTCGAAGATTCTTCCATGGCGGCGGCCACGTTGTTGAGGTTGCTGCTCATCTGACCTGCAGCCGCGGTTACATTGTCAGCCCGGGCGGTGGTTTCTTCCGAGTTTGAGGTTAACTCTTCGGCTATCTGAGCCAGATTCGATGCGGACTCATCAACCATCGTGGCGTTTTTGACCAACTCGGCGATGATTCCCTGGAGTTTTTCAATAAAGATGTTGAAAAGCCTGGCCATTTCACCAATTTCATCGTTGGTTTCGATTTTGACGCGCTTGGTCAGGGTTCCGTCTCCCTCGGCGATATCACGGAAATTAAACAGCATTGTTTTAAGTGAGCGGGTAATACCATTTACGATCACAAAACAGAGCGCCATGGTCAGGACGAAAATCGGCAAAGCCGTGGCCAGCATGGACATGTATTCCTTGCGGGCCTGTTTTTTGATGGCGGCAGTGGCCTGCTTTAGGTAGGCATCGATATTGTCGATGTATACCCCGGAGCCTATCCAGAAATCGGTTCCGGGAATCATTATGGCATAGCTGAGCTTGGGTTGATCGCCGGCTCCCGGTTTGGGCCAGATATAGCGCACAAACCCTCCGCCGTTGCGGGCTTTCTGATAAAGATCTTTGATGAAATACTTCCCGTTTTTGTCCTTGATGCTGCTTATTTCCTTTCCGTATAGGCTTTTTTTGATATGGGCGATTGTTTTCGTGTCTTTAAAGACGAAAAAGTATCCGGAGCGGTCCTTCTCATAGCGAATACCTTCCAGTAATTTGCGAATGACCGGTATTTGCTCTTGCTCTTCGGTCAAGCTCTTGATCCGGTTGGCAATGGCAACAGCCATGGATCGGGTAGCGACTTCCAATTTGGCTTTCTGGCCGTCCAGCATGACTTCAGCGGTTTGATTCAGCCCGATCGTCTTGACAGCATTTGCCGTGCGCCAGGTGAAAAAGAGCATTAAACTGAAAAGCAGCCCCACGCAGGCCATTATTAGCACCATTCGTTTTTTGATGGACAGGCGGTTGAGCAACATTTAGCGGTCCTCCTTTTAATTAGTTGATGATGCAACCACTAAATAGTATCGACCGTCGGAGACAGAGATTTAATAATTTCTGCCCTGCTTTTTGGGGATAGCCGAAAAGTTTGCCCTTAAGGTTTCGAAATACAAAAACTAATCGTTCCAGGTAAGGTTCAGGCGGCCGTACCCGGAAAGGCCAGCGGCAGGTTCTTGCAGGTACATACATGCTATGGAGGTACTACTTGACCAGTTGAATACCCGTGTAATTATGGGGTGAAATTGAGGCCAGTTCCCGCTTTACTTTTTCAGAAACATTCAGGCTCGAGATAAAAGCGGCAACTGTTTCTCGGGTTATTTGCCGGTTGGTGCGGGTCAGTTGTTTAAGTTGTTCGTAAGCGTCGGTTACCCCTTCACGGCGCAGGACTGTTTGGATGGCTTCGGCCACAACTGCCCAGTTGTTTTCCAGGTCGATCTCCATGGCTTCCTGATTAAGAAGTAATTTATCGAGTCCTCTTCCCATGGAGGCCAGGGATATCAGGCAGTGACCCAGGGCCACGCCCAGGTTGCGGACCGTCGTTGAATCGGTAAGGTCCCGCTGGAGACGGGAAATGGGCAGCTTGGCGGCCAGATGTTGCAGGATGCTATTGGAAATACCAAGGTTGCCCTCGGCATTTTCAAAATCGATGGGATTGACCTTGTGGGGCATGGTGGAGGAACCTACTTCGCCGGCTTTAATTTTTTGCTTGAAGTAATCCAAGGAAATGTAGGTCCAGATATCACGGCAAAGATCGATGGCAATGGTATTGATTCGGAACAATCCATGGCAAAAAGCAGCCAGATTGTCATAAGGTTCGATCTGTGTGGTCAGAGAAGTGCGCTTCAAACCAAGGGTCTGGTTTATCAGTTTCTCGGCAAAATCAACCCAGTCAACCTCTGGATAGGCCACAAGATGTGCGTTGAAATTACCCGTGGCACCCCCGAATTTGGCCGAAAATGGAATGTCTTCCAGAAGGCCCAGCTGGTCCCTGATACGCCTGGCAAAAACCAGGATCTCCTTTCCCAGACGGGTGGGTGAAGCCGGCTGGCCATGGGTCCGGGCCAGCATGGGGATGTCCTTCCATTGATCGGCCATCTCTTCCA
Organism: Desulfobacteraceae bacterium; assembly: GCA_027025615.1. GTDB lineage: Bacteria > Desulfobacterota > Desulfobacteria > Desulfobacterales > Desulfosarcinaceae > JALVQM01. Next base: position 7,190 of record JALVQM010000477.1, read on the forward strand.
GTTTCAGTACAATTTGCTCGATAGCCGGTAGCAGCACCTTGTACCAGGCCTCTTTCAGGGCCAGGGGCAGGGCAGTATTATTTATGTCCTGGGAAGTCAGGCCAAAATGGATGAACTCTTTATAAGCAGACAGTCCGAGCTGGTCGAAACGTTCCCGTAAAAAATATTCAACTGCTTTGACGTCGTGATTTGTAGTAGCCTCTATTTGCTTTACCCTTTCAGCGTCGGCCGGACTGAAGTCCTGGTACAGTTTTCTTAACGGCTCGTCGAACTGTTCTTCCAGGGATTGCAATTGGGGCAAGGGTAACCTGGCAAGGGAAATGAAATATTCAATTTCCACCCGGATTCGGTAGCGGATCAGACCGGCTTCGCTAAAATAGGTCGCCAGAGGCTCGGCTGCTTTACGATATCGTCCGTCAACAGGTGAGATTGCGTTCAAAGCGTAGTTTGTCATTTAGAGTTTCCTTTTTATTTACAAAAAGTTATCTGATAAATCCGGTCCAGTATAAAGTATGCTTGAAAAGCCGTCAAGGTAAGTGTTGACCTAGTTTGGCGGCCAGGCCGGTATATCTGAGCTGGGGGGCATTGTTACCGATGGCAATGGCCAGGGCCTGTTTTGTACCTACAAGGACCGCCAGCCGGCTTGCCCTGGTCAGGGCCGTATAGATCAGGTTGCGCTGCAGCATTACGTAATGTTGGGTGGTAAACGGGATAACAACAGCAGGATATTCCGAACCCTGGGCCTTGTGGATGGAGACCGCGTAAGCCAGACTGAGTTGATCCAGTTCGGAAAAATCGTATTCTACCAAACGGTTATCAAAATTGACCTGCAGGCACCGCTGTATTTTGTCCATGGAAGCGATGAATCCAATATCGCCATTGAAGACCTGTTTGTCGTAGTCGTTGCGCAGCTGCATAATCCGGTCACCAACTGCCAGGCGCCGGCCGCCGTGTTCAAGGTATTCTGCGGCCCCGTTCAGGCTTTGCTGGAGCAGGCGATTCAGGTTCATGGCTCCCAGGGATCCTCGGTGCATGGGGGTCAACACCTGGATCTGATTGGTTGCCGAAAGTCCGAAGCGTCTGGGAATTCGCTCTGTTACCACCGTCAGCACGGTTTGCAATACATTTTCGGGTTCTGTTTGTTCGATGAAATAGTAATCAGTCAGTCTTCCCCCGGGTGGTGGTCCTTTTAAAGGCATTTTACCGGCCAGGATGCGGTGAGCATTTATCACGATTCTGCTTTTACTGGCCTGGCGGAAAATTTCGTTGAGTTCCACCACTGGCAAAGCGCCTGAAGCAATGATATCTTTCAAAACGTTGCCTGCGCCTACAGATGGCAATTGAT
>JALVQM010000478.1 GCA_027025615.1 Desulfobacteraceae bacterium
TTGCAGACTGGAGCTGAAAGATATACGGGCCCTGGCCGATTTATACGGCCGCCTCAAACCCAGTGCTACCATGATCGGGATCGGATTGCAGAAAAACGACCACGGGGCCGACCAGGCCAGGGCGGTGGCCTTGATTCCGGCCCTGGTAGGAATTGATCGGGGATTTTTTTACAGCAACAGTGACGGCTGGAGTATGGATCTCAGCAAGTTGGCAAGCCCTGATGATGGCCCTGCTTATAAAACCGTATCCCAGGTGGCTCTTGGACGCAGTTTGCAGCAAGGCGATTTCAAGATGGTATTCATATCCGGCACCAACCCGGTGGTAACCATGCCGGAAGCAGATACTGTCCGCCAGTGCCTGGAAAGCCCGGAAACTTTTACCGTTATCCATGAAACCCACTGGACGGATACTGCCCGCAGGGCGGACCTGGTACTGCCGGCCCTGACTTATCTTGAAAAAGACGACTTGGTGATTCCTTGGACCCATCCTTACGTTCGGCTAAGTTCCAAAGTCGTCGAGCCGGTAAGCAACGGCAAGACAGAAGTTGAATTGATGCGTGAACTGGCCGGCAGGCTGCAAATTGATACTCCGTGGATTAAAGAAGATCCATGGCAGGTTCTATGCCGCCTGATCGAACCCGGGCTGGCCGATGGTAACTGGCAGGATTTACTGGCCGGCAGATTGCTAAAGTTGAAATCGGAGCCAATGGACAGTTACCAGACACCGACAGGCAAAATAGAGTTGGTATCCGGTCTGGCCGGCCAGTACGGATGGGAACCGGTGCCGCTGCCCCAGGCAGGGGCAAACGATGGCCGCTTTGTCTGGATTACAAGTGCCACTGCCCGTTTTACCCACAGCCAGTTCCAGGAAGTATACGGGGTCATTCCGGACCAGGTTTTTATCAATCCGGCAGATGCTGCAAAAATGAATATCAACCCTGCTGATCAGGTCGTATTGTCCAACTCACGCGGTCGTTTTTGCGGCCGGGCGGTGATTTCTGACAAGGTACCGCCCGGTGTTCTATGGTCTCCAAGGCAATCCCGGGATTTCGAAGGGCGCTGCCAGAACCAGCTTGTGCCCGGAAAAGCTCAGGCTCTGGGTGGCGGCAGCCGCTTTAATTCAACCAGGGTTGAGCTGAACCTTTACCACACTTCGGGATAGCCTATATCTACAAAAGCCTGTTCCATTTTGTATTTATGCTGGCGTTCCATGGCGGCCAGTTGTTCAAATATTTTCCTCTGGTTTTCATCGCTGCAGGCCTGGGCCAATTTGGTGTAATGTTCCATGGCTGCCTGTTCTTTTTTCATGGCCAGGGCTATGGCATCGGACGGTTTCATTTCCAGGCTGAGCTTGGGGGTTTCAACGGTTTCAGCTACTTTCAGATCCGGTACCCTGCCAAAAGCCAGTCGGGTTTTGTCGTCGTCGCGAAAATTTTCCAGGATTTGACGGTGTTTCAACTCTTCGTCTGCAAAAGAGCTGAACATTTCCTGCAAATGGGGTTGGGGGACCTTCCTGGAAAGGTCCAGGTAGAACTGGTGGGCTTCCTTTTCGCCTTCAATGGCGGCATTTAGAATTTCGACATACCGGGATTTTTCCATGTTCTGTCCATCCTTTCTTTTTTTCGGTGATCGTACTTACGATTTATTATCTGAAACTTTAATTGTAAAATCGTCATCTGTTGATTTTGCCATATAATAATACCACATCCAAACCGCCGTGAAATATTTTCCGTTGCCTGGCACCTAGTTTTTTGAATTTTCCGGCAGTTTGTCGCGGCACAAGCAGGGCAAAATGCCAACCTGCCCACTGGTCCAAAAGGCGGCTTTCAAGGCGGCTGTAAAAATCGATAATTTTTGCCCTGGCTCCAAGTCTCCGTCCATAAGGTGGATTAAGGACGATCCAGCCGGTCCTGGTCGGTGGCCGCAGTTTGAAAAAATCTTTTTGCAAAACGACCACCGCATCATCCAGTCCATGACTTTCCAACGACATTGCAAGGCGTTGACAGCTGCCCTGATCAATGTCAGAGGAAAATACTACTGGTCTGTCGGTCTGAACCAGGGATTTTGCCGCAATTTTCCGCAGATAAAGCCAGTGCCTGGGTTTGAAAGCCGGCCAATTGAAAAAGGCGAAGTCGCGGTACCAGCCAGGGGGTATATTTTTTATGCTCAGCGCGGCTTCCAGGCTGAAACTGCCACTGCCACACATTGGGTCAACCAGTGGTTGGCCGGGCCTGTAACCGGACATGGCCAAAATAGCGGCGGCCGTGGTTTCGCGTAAAGGGGCCTGCCTGTGATGGGGCTTGAGCCCTCTTTTGAAAAGCGGCTGGCCACTTGAGTCAAGGGACAAGGTAAGGCGGTCGGCATCCAGGCGGCCGTAAACGGTTAGTTCAGCCTTTTTGTCATTGCCGGGCAAGCAGCCTGTCCGTTTAGCCAGGCTGTCATGGATATGCTGGGCTACAGCATCGGCATGGTAAAGACGTGATTTGTGACAGGATACCTTTACCGTGACCGGGGTGGCTTGAGGCAGGTATAGTTCCCAGGGTACATGGCCCAGTTTCCTGTCCAGCCCGGCGAAGTTGGTAACCTTGAAATCCGCCAGGCGCATCAGGATCCTGACTGCAAACCGGCAATGGAGGTTGGCCAGGTAACATGTGCTCAGGCCGCCCTCGAATTCAACACCTCCACGGGTTTTAGAGATATTTTTTGACTCCGGCAGCAGTGAGCGGAGTTGTTTTTGGCAAAGGGTTTCCAGCCCCGGATTGGTGACGGCAAAAAAAAGATGCTCCCTGGCAAT
>JALVQM010000479.1 GCA_027025615.1 Desulfobacteraceae bacterium
GCTGGACTGAAAAAGATGCTTTCCACACTTTTTACTATGGTGTCAGGATAGTCATTGTCCCCGACGATAGACACGGTTGCAACAGCCGAATTTATGGTGTCCCATTTAATCAATGTAAAATAGTCGATATCGGCGGTCCATGGTTGACCATCTTCAGGAGGCCAGTTTAATTCGTTTTGTCCCCGTGGATTGGCATGTTTTTCAATATCAAAAGGATCATTATTAGGGGTGCCAACCGGATCCTGAGTGCCGAGAAAAACACGGATTAAATTTGTCCGTGGCTGGTATGCTCCGGCTGTGGCGCACTGCCCCTTGCCCACCACCAGAATATTTTCACCATTTGTGAAGTTTCCCACAGTGTTTTGGAGCCAGATTGATCCCTGGGCATCTCCATCATTCCAGCTTCCACCTGAAATGTGGGCCGGACCGACAACGATACCCGATGCACCACTGCTCTGGCCTTTTACCCGATCTCCGGCCTCTATCTTAGCTGGTGACCCGTTGTTAAAATCCAGGCTGGCTGCTTCAACAAGCCGAACCAAAATGGTTGACTTGTCCACCGGCCAATTGCCTACAAGCTTAACATCATCGATGTACCAACCTTCATAATCATTGAACTCATTGCTGACCGTGTCAAAAGTAAAACGGATGCGGACTTTTTTGCCGGCATAGCCTGAAAGGTCAAGCCGGTACTGCAACCATAACCCTTGATTTACGGTACTGCTGTCCAGGGTATATAAAGTGTTCCAGCCGGACCAGGACCCGGCTTCAAAGACCGAGATTTCGACCGTTTTAAGGTCCCGGTTGACAGGATCCTCCACTTCAGTCTTGTGCCAGCTGTTGAACACAAGATTAATGTAGGCCCAGGATTGAAGTTCGATCTCGGGTGAAACCAGGTGGCCGGTGTTGGAAGATCCTGTATCGTAATTTCTACTGGAGTCAAGGCCGTAATACCATGCAGTGTCGGGCGAACTTGACCTGTGATTCGCCAGGTGCCAGAGACCGTCTGCTGTCCAGCCATTGGCACCGCTTTCCATGTCGTCCTGAAAGATAGCGGTTTCATCCAGAAATTTATAAGCCAGCCATTTACGCTTGAAACCCGTGACCGTTTTGATTTGCTGCCACAGAACTACGGCCAGCCGGTTGTCGGCCGGGACTATGCCGTCATCAATTCCGTCATAAGGTGATCCGTTCTTTCCTCGCAGCAAAGATACCCCCAACCCGTTGAGATCACCATCGAGGCGCAGGTTCAGGCCTGCTGCAAAATAGCAGGGTATCGGTTCTTCGGGACAATAGCCGAAAGAAGGGTCAACTGCGGTTTCCACAAAACCGATTTTAACCTGGGTGTCGTAAGACAAAAAACCCCCATTGGCACGCCGGCTTTGTTCCAGGTCGACAGGAGTGTCGGTGTGTTTCAGTTCAATCAGGCTGGCCTTTGTTGCTCCGGGAACATATTTGGTTCCAATAACACGCAAGGCTTTGTCACCGCCGATTTCTTCTACTTGATGTCCACCCCAGCGCGATGCTTCCCATTTTTGAAGGTCTTTGAATTTTTCATGAAATTCTCTTTTCTCGACAGGTGTTTGCAAGGGAGGCAAGGGGGTATGGAATACCACCCCGCGTTTGGTTAACATTGGACCCTGACCATAGATACCGGTAGATTCAAGGCGCACGAAACGTTCAAGAATTATCTGGCTCCCCGCGGGTATATCCAGGGCGCTCATTGAAGGGTCGTTAGGATCCTTGATGTCTACCAGGCGGTTGTTGATGCGATCGTTGACCCTGTATTCCAGAAGTCGTCCGGCAAGCCGGACCTGGCCATTGTGTGCAGGAAACAGCTCCCCGTCACCACTTTCATAAATGATATCATCACCGGTAGAGATTTGTTGAGTCTGGACAACGTCGGCCACGGGCAAAGCGATACTGCCAACCGAAACATACGGCAGGTTGGAAGGTGAGGAAAAAGTTACGCTGTTCAATCCGCTTAAGCTGGCGTAATTGAATTCATAGGTTTTATTCTCTATGCGCAGTTTCAAGGGACTACTGAAACTTACATCATTGGCTGCGGCACCGCACACCCGGGTTTGCAAATTTTTGCTTCCGTTTGGATCTGCTGTTACTTCATAAAAATAACCGTAAATTTCAAGGTGGAATCCTCCCTGTTTATCCTCAAGGTTAAAGCTTTTCTGATGAAGGGCAACCAGTTGATCGTTTCGGGCTGTTTCCGTTCCGGCGTTGAGGTAGCGGCTGGCAGCATAACGATAACCGGATTCTGCCAAAAGGTATGCTTTATAGGCATGATCGGTACCCAGAAACATCTGTCCGGATGAACTTATCAGGGGGACCAGGGCTCCGCCCAGAGCTGCAAAGAAAACCATGGCGGCAATCAATAAAAGCAGGGCGCTGCCACGCTGGTTTGAGCGCCGTTGGACAGGGCGAATAAAAACACCGGCCAGTGCCCAGGCAGTTGTAATTATAAATAACGCCTTTGCAGCCTTTGGCATCCGGCTTGATTGAATGGAAGCTGCCGGATCTTTATCAAGAAGGCAGCCGATAAAGCAGTACTGGTTGCGTGAAGGTGGTATAGCATCAGGCGACGCCCCACCATAACTTTTGATGTTACGTGGATGAATTGTCGTTTGAAAAGTTTCCGACAGACCGGTAGCATCGTTTCTTGACAGGGTGAAACTGCACCTGATGGCGGATAAAGTGCGGATATCATTCTGGTCCCAGGCAGATCCTGCCTGGCGATAATCCAGGACGAAGGCAGAAACTCTGTCTACCAGGAC
>JALVQM010000480.1 GCA_027025615.1 Desulfobacteraceae bacterium
GACATAGTGGCCGGGGTGATGGGGTCGGGCATGTATCGGACTGACAAGCTGACCCTGTTCCTGGATATTGGGACCAACGCCGAAGCAGTGGTTGGTAACCGGGAGTGGATGGCATGCGCCGCCTGTTCTGCCGGTCCGGCCTTTGAAGGCGGCGGGATCAAGTTCGGCATGCGGGCAGCCAAGGGTGCCATAGAAGATTTTTCCATCGATCCGATCACTTTTGAGCCAATGATTGTGACCATCGGTGATATGCGACCCAAGGGGATTTGCGGGTCAGGCCTTATTACCACGGTTGCCACCATGTTTGAAGCCGGCGTTATCGACAACCAGGGCAAATACAATCGCAGCCTTAAAACAGAGCGGATTCGTCAGCAGGATGGAATCTGGGAATATGTGCTGGCCTGGGAAGACCAGACCCAGGTTGACCGGGATATCGTCTTGACCGAGATAGACATTGAAAACCTTATCAGGGCCAAGGGAGCGATTTACAGCGGTTGCATGACATTGCTGGAAGAGGTGGGTATGAATATCGGCGACCTGGAACAGATCATTCTGGCCGGGGGTTTCGGTAGTTATGTCGACCTGGAAAAGGCGATGATTATCGGCCTGCTGCCGGAAATAGATCCCGACCGGGTAACATACGTGGGTAACGCATCTTTGATGGGGGCCCGCATGGCGGCTTTGACCAATCGCATTCGCCAGGAAGTTGTGGCTGTCACTGACATGATGACCAACTTCGAGCTGTCCGAAACACCCTCTTATATGGATCATTACGTGGCTGCACTGTTTCTTCCCCATACCGATATGGACAAATTCCCCCAGGTCAAAGCGCGCCTAGAGCAGCGGCGTCAGGCCATGGGGTGAATTGGGGTGGACCGGTGGATTCTAATTTCCGGAGATAAGTAAAGTGCCGGCCGGCGCCAATATTGATCAGGGCTTGACAAGAAATTGCCCAACCGAAAACGAAAGACGAAACGGTTTCCATTTTAAACGTCAAGGCCAATAACCAGATGGATGGCGACTCCCAAAATCCAAAGCTCAGCTACCTTGAATGCGAGTTCGATACCCACTTCAAGGTCTTCCATGAGCTTATGGCCAACAAGGTGCTTGAAATCCTGTTGGTGGCAAGCGCCTACGATGCCTACATCCTGGAAGAAGACGGTAGCCTGGCTTCCAAGATTATCAACGAGTACCGGGGCCTTAACCTGAGCCGCCCGCCGCGGTTGACCTGGGAATCAAATGCCCGCAAAGCCCTGGAATTGCTTAAGCAAAAAGAGTTCGACCTTGTTGTGGCAATGCCCAACCTTGACGATATGGATCCTTTCGAGCTGGGGTTGGCTGTCAAGCAGCAAAAACCTGATTTGCCGGTTATTCTTCTGGCCCACAGCGAACAAGGCCTGTATCCCACACCTAAAGGCAAGGATTGTTCAGGGATAGACCAGATTTTTATCTGGTCCGGGGATTCTGACCTTTTGCTGGCCATTGTCAAAAGTGTCGAAGACCGTCTCAACGTTGATCCGGATACCCGCAATGCCCAGGTCAGGGTTATCATCCTGGTGGAAGACTCTCCCCTTTATCGTTCATATTTTTTGCCGTTGATTTACCGCGAGGTGGTTCGCCAGACCCAGGAAGTTCTGGAAGAAAGTCTCAATGAAGAACATCGCCTGCTAAAAATGCGGGCCCGGCCAAAGATACTGGTGGCTGCCACTTACCAGGAAGCCGAAGCCCTCTATGAGCGTTACCAGCCATATCTTTTCGGGGTTCTTTCCGACACCCGGTTTCCTGACGGCAATAATTTAAGCCCCGATGCCGGCTATCGCTATCTGAGTATGATCAGGAAACAGATTCCGGATCTTCCCTTATTACTGTTAAGTTCAGAGTCTGCCAACCGCAAACGTGCTGAACAGATCCCGGCGGTTTTCCTGGACAAGAACTCTCCGGACCTGATGGTTGAGCTGCACCAGTTTTTCCTCGACTGGCTTGGTTTCGGGGCCTTTGTTTTCAGAATGCCCGACGGTACTGAGGTGGCCCGGGCTTCAACCTTACGGGAATTGGAAAAAATAATACCTGAAATTCCCGATGAACCCTTTGTCTATCATGCCCAGCGCAACCGTTTTTCCAATTGGATCATGGCCCGATCCGAGATTGTACTGGCCTCCAGATTAAGACAGGCCAAGGCCTCGGACTTTAAGGACGTGGCCGCGATGCGCCGTTTTATAATCGACGGTATTCATGCCTTGCGTAAATGGCGCCAGAAAGGAGTTGTGGCCCAGTTCAGCAGGCGGGAGTTTGATCCCGAAATTTCGGATTTCATGAAGATCGGTAAGGGCTCGCTGGGCGGTAAGGCCAGGGGATTGGCTTTTGTTGGCAGCCTCCTGCGCCAGTCACCCCAGTTGGTGAGCAAGTTCAGCGGTATTGATATCAAGGTTCCCCAGACCCTGGTAATTACCACAGATGGTTTTGACGACTTTGTCCAGTCAAATGAACTGGAACACCTGGCCCACAGCGATCTGCCGGATGAACAGATTACCGAAGCCTTTGTGCGGGGCAGGATGCCGGACCATATCCTGGGGGACTTACGGGCTTTTATCGAAAAAATAGACTACCCTTTGTCGGTGAGATCTTCGGGTTTGCTGGAAGACGCTCACCACTTGCCCCTGGCTGGATTATACAAAACGTTCATGATTCCAAACAACCATCCGGACCTGGAGGTACGCCTGGAGCACCTGGTTGTTGCCATCAAGCATGTTTATGCTTCTACCTGGTACCAGGAACCCCGCAAGTACTCGCGTTTTACCGCATACCGGCATCGCAAGGAGCAAATGGCGGTTATTATTCAGCAGGTTGCCGGTCGGCGTTACGGAGACTTTTTCTACCCTGCTGTTTCAGGAGTGGCCCGTTCCCAGAACTTTTATCCCATCGAGCGAATCCAGCCTGAAGACGGGGTGGTCCAGGTGGCCCTTGGTTTTGGAACCGTTATCTCCGAGGGGGAAGCCGGCCTTCGTTTTTGTCCTAAATATCCGCGCCTGTTGCCCCATTTCTCCAGTGTGGAGGATATCCTGGCCCATGCCCAGCGGCATTTCTATGCTTTGCGTATGGAAGGATATCCCGAAGATCTTTATTTCGAACGTGGATTGAATATTGAAAGACGGCAGATATCCGATGCCTTGGATGAACCTGCGGTCCAAAAGCTTGTCAGTACATACGTACCGGCGGAAAATCGAATAAGGGACACTTCCCAGATGGAAGGCCCCAAGCTGGTTACCTTCGCACCCTTGTTGAAGCACGGGACTTTTCCCCTGGCAGAAATTGTTGACGACCTGTTGGCCATTGGTCGCAAAGGGATGGGCTGTCACCTGGAATTCGAGTTTTCCATTGAATTTTCACAGGAGTCCGGGACGGCGGATGAATTTTATATTTTACAGATGCGTCCCATGGCCATGGGGCAGGATCCTTTTGAGGTTGAAATTACAACCGCCCAGATTCAGAAGGCTTTTTGTTATTCTACCCAGGCTTTGGGACATGGCAAAAACGACCGGATAGAAGATTTGATTTACGTTATCCCTGAGACCTTCAAGCCGGAAGCCACAGTTGAAATAGCCGCTCAATTACACCAGCTTAACCGCCGCCTGAAATCCGACAACAAACCCTATTTGCTGGTGGGGCCCGGGCGCTGGGGAACTTTCGACCGTTGGCTCGGAATTCCGGTAAAATGGGACGATATAGACACAGTTGGTGCTTTTGTGGAGTGGCGAACCTCCAGGCTATTGGCGGATCCATCCCAGGGATCTCATTTTTTTCAATATATTACGACTCAAGGTTTGCCTTACCTGACGGTTTCCGAGGGAAGTGATGATTTTATCCGCTGGGAGATGTTAGAACACTTTGAACCCTTGCACCAGACCGCTTTCCTGCGTCATATCCGCCTGCCTCGGCCTTTGCTCATCAAATGTGACGGCCGCAAATCCGAAGCCGTTATCCTGTTGCCCGATTGATCGAGCCGGCAACCTGTAGTCAAGCCTTTGTAGGCTTACGGCTAAAGACTTGACCTCCAAGAACCGATAAGAACACTGAACATCACGTTGAAATGGATTGCGGTGATTTTTGCACCCTGGAGGTTAATATCCATGCCAAGAACTGAGATAATCTTTTTTGACGAACTGGGATTCGGATGGGTAGTGGATTCCTCAATTATCAAGAAAATAAGTGATTGCAGCCGCCAGAAAGATATCCTTGTGGAAAAAACCCTTGCTGATCTTTTGGCAAAGGACAAACGCCCCTGACCGGCAACAAACCGGGATTGCCAACAATTATACTTTCAGGGGCCTGATTACATCCTTCAAGCGTTTTTCTCTTGCAAAATCGGGTGAAACCATTAGTTTACATGCATGGTTTCAAGACGCACAATTTTCATTGGCCTTATTGCCCTCGGCTTTGTGATGGTCGCTGTCCGGCCTGCGGAATCCGGGCAGAAAAAATCCATTCACCTGGCCCGGGCAGTTATGTGTGAAAATCTGGAAAGCTATGTGCCAAGCCAGATCGCTGTTGTTTTCTCCATCGATGCAGGCCGTATCTTTTGCTATACCGAGTTTGATAATGTCCCCGCCAAGACCTTTGTTTTCCATAAGTGGTATCGTCGCGATGTTTTGGTTACCACCAAGCGCCTAATCCTCAAACCGCCCCGCTGGTCCAGCTATAGCAGTATCCAGTTACGGGAGGCCGACAAAGGGCCATGGCGGGTTGTAATTACCGACCAAAATGGAGCGGTCCTTCGCGTGCTCCGTTTCAGCGTTACGGATTAAACCGATGTTTGCGGCAGATTACCTGGTCACCACTTTGCGATGGCAGGATCTGGTAGACATAATTCTCAATAGTTATATTTTGTTCAGGCTTTACGTGCTGTTCCAGGGCACCCAGGTTATCAGGGTGGTTATCGGGGTAGGTTTTCTATGGATTTTGCAGGGCCTGTCACGCCAATTGGGGTTGATTGTAACCAGTTGGGTTTTACAGGGAATCATTGCCCTGGCTGCCCTGATTATTATCATCGTTTTCCGCAATGAAATCCGGCGGGTGATCCAGGCAAAGAACTTGCGGGTTTTGCTTTGGGGCTGGCCCCAAAACGGAGATATTACTCCCACCGGCGTTATCGTTGAAAGCGTTTATGAGCTTGCCCGGCGCAGGATCGGGGCTTTAATCGTTCTTCCGGATAAAGATGATTTGAGCGACCTTGTCCAGGGCGGGGTCGCCTGGGGCGGCAGGTTGACCAAGCAGATGCTGATCAGCATCTTTTGGCCGGGCAATCCGGTTCATGACGGGGCAGCTCTGGTTCGTAACGGCCGGATCGAAAAAGTTGGCGCAATTCTGCCCCTTTCCAACAAGGATGATCTGCCCCAGCGATACGGGACCCGCCACAGGGCGGCCCTGGGGCTTTCTGAAAACTGCGACGCTCTGGTTATCGTGGTTTCGGAAGAGCGAGGTGAAGTCACTGTCGCCAAGGATGGACAATTACACGAAATTCCTGACAATCTGGCTCTTACCAGGCACATCAGGTACCACAGCAAACCGGTGCCCGGGATTGATCGTGCCGGTCGGAAGCATAGCCTGAGGTTGGCTGCAGCCGCCCTGGTTTGCCTGCTTTTTGTGACCGGAATCTGGTTCAGGTTTGCCAGAGGTCTTGAGACACTGACTACGGTCGAGGTGCCGATCGAGTATATGAATCGGGATCAAAACGTTGAAATCCTGGATACTTCGGTGAACCAGGTAGTTCTTCACCTTACTGGTTCCAGGGCGCTTATCAAATCTTTGGAACCCGAGCAGCTCAAGGTGATGCTAGATCTGGGCAAAGCCGTAGTGGGGACCAACACTTTTTCCATTACGGCCGACAACATCGTTTTGCCTCCGGGTATCAGACTGACCAGAATTGAGCCGGTCAAGGTAAAAGTGGCCATTGACCGGATAGTATCCAAGACTTTGCCGATTCAGGTCGATTGGGCCGGCAAACTGCCACGCGGTCTTGTAATAGAGCAGATCGAAGTTCGCCCGGGAAAAACTGTACTGGTAGGGCCCAGCAGAATTCTGGCTTCCATTACCACGGTTTATACTGAAAAGATAAACCTGGAAAACATACATTCGTCAGGCAAGCTTACCGCTGACCTGGTGATTTCCCCTGCCTCGGTCAAGGTGGCAAGCGGCAGTGTCGACAAGGTAACAATTGAGTACCGGGTAAAGTCACGCCAAAACTGATTTTCCAAAGAGCTGGTGCCCCTCAGTCCGGCCTGATAAATTTTTCAGTCAGGAGGAAAGCCTCTTCGTCGGTAAATTGTTTGGGAGGGTGCTTGCAGAAATAAGCCGAAGGGCCTTCCAGGGCGCCCTTGAGCCCCCTTTCCAGGGCCAGCTTGGCACACCGCACGGCATCTATGGCTACGCCGGCCGAGTTGGGTGAATCCTCAACCGACAGGCGCAGTTCGATTTCTATGGGAACATCACCGAAAAGTTTGCCTTCCATGCGGATGAAGCAGATCTTGTTATCCTTTTGCCAGGCTACATAGTCACTGGGGCCGATGTGAATATTTTCCTCGATCAGGCGTGAGGCACATACGGCCTGGACGGCTTCGGTCTTGGACAACTTTTTGGAAGCCAGGCGATGGCGATTGAGCATGTTGAGGAAATCGGTATTGCCACCGGTATTCAACTGGTAGGTGCGTTCCAGCTTTACCCCGCGCTTTCTGAAAAGATCTGTCAGTACCCTGTGAGTTATGGTGGCGCCCACCTGGCTTTTGATATCGTCGCCGATTATGGGCAGACCACGCTGCTTGAATCTGTCAGCCCATTCCGGATCACTGGCAATAAAAACCGGAATGTTGTTTATGAAAGCCAGGCCTGCCTCAAGGGCACATTCGGCATAGAAACGTGAAGCCTCTTCGGAGCCTACCGGCAGGTAGTTGAGCAAAATTTCAGCCCGGCTTTCTTGGAGCAGACGGACCACCTTTGCCTTATCCGGCTGGGGGGCGGTCGATGGAACAAATGTGCGCCGGGAAGGCTGCTGTAGCATGTGTTCGGACAGGCCGTCCAGAATCGGTCCCATGTGGACCATCGCTCCCGTGGTGGCGATGTCCTTGCAGAAAACCGTTGTGCAATTGGGTGGCGCAAATATGGCCCGGCTTATATCCCGGCCCACCTTGCGCTGGTCGATATCGAAACCGATAACTACTTCAATATCTCCAGGGCGGTATCCTCCGATTTGCTGATGCATCAGGCCGGTTGGATTGCGGGATGGGTCTGAACCGTAATAATTGATACCCTGAACAAGAGCGCTGGCACAGTTGCCGATTCCCACAATGGCTATCCTTATCTTGTCCATGGTGGTGTCCTCCGTGACCAAGAGATCAAAGAAAAACTACGGCAATTATCCCTGGCAACAAGAAAATTCATATACAGATTTTATACCAGAATGCAAGCTTGTTCACCTGGCCCGAAGTCATTCCCGGACTGCACGTTATCCGGCGGCCAGGACAGAAGTTAATGGTCTATGTGTGGTTGGAATATGCGATAAAATATTTATAAATCAAGTTGTTGGAGTTGACAGGGGAAAAGATGCCGGCTTGACTCGTTTTTTACAGGTATGGATCAATACCGGAAAATTGCAGCAAGGTTTGCCCCGGCTGAATATTACGTGAAGCACTCCGCAACTGGTGATCCTTTCAGTTACGAGGTCTTCATGTTTTGCCGGGCATTGAAACAGGGCAGATCTGATCAGTGCATCAGGGGTTACAGCAATTTCAGTAGGGCACCGGCAATGGCCTTGCCATTAGGGGATTTTGACCTTGATAATTCTGATGGCGGCGGTGAAAGTCGTGGCTGCCAGATAGATTATAATTCCGCTCCAGAGCAGGCTTTGCCTTTGGCCGGGCAAAATACCCAATAAAATACTCCAGATCACCAGGAAGATAATCCGACCGGCTCTTTCCATGGGGCCGGTTTGGACATTCAGACCAAGGGATTCTGCCCGGGCTTTGGCATAGCTGATCAGGAAGGTTGATGCCATAGTGGCCATGACAAACATTCCGGCAGCCAGGGGTTGGTGGTCCGGCCAGAAGAGGAGCCAGAATCCCATAAGGTAGAAAAAGTCAGCAATCCGGTCCATGCACGAATCCATGAAGGCCCCCAGCCGGGTGGCTTTCTGCATCTTTCTGGCCAGCAGGCCGTCCAGGGAATCGGCCAAGCCTGAAATAAGGATGGCCAAACCACCGGCCCAGGGATGGAACCAAAAACCAACCGGTGCCAGGGCTGCCAGCAAAGAACCGATCAGGGTGACCTGGTTGGGTTGCAGATGGTGTCTTTTCAGCAAGGGGAAAACAGCGTGTTCCAGCCATCTGTAATAGAATTTTGCCGCAAAACTGTTGCGCATTGCCATTTTTTACCCTCGCAGAGATTTTTTTCTAAAGTATGTTTTCTTTTTGCCGATACAACAATCAG
>JALVQM010000481.1 GCA_027025615.1 Desulfobacteraceae bacterium
CTATCGCAAGGGCTCGCTGCACCGCAACGGGAAAGCTGTCAGCGACCCGGCCATAAGTCCCGATGGACGCACCCTTGCTATCAACGTGGGTGACCTGGCCCCTGACGAAACAGCCAGATTCAGCTATGTGGTCATGCTGGGCGCCGGAGCTTTGCCCGGTACAGCGGTCAACACGGCCGTGGCGACTTCAGCCGGAAGCACACCTTCCAACCCGGCCAGGGCCGAAATCCTGGTAACCGAGGACCTGCACCGCTCACGGACAATCATCGCCGGCAAGGTCATGGCCGACGCCTGCGGCCAGGAAGACAACCGTGACCAGGGTGTAGCCGGAGTACGCATCTTCCTGGAAGACGGCACCTTTACCGTTACCGATGACCAGGGCCGTTTCCATTTCGAAAACCTGGCCCCAGGAAACCATGTTGTCCAGCTGGACCTGGACACCCTGGGAAAACGTTATGAACCCGTCCTTTGCGACGATGACAGCCGCCAGGCCGGCACGGCCTTTTCGCGTTTCGTCGATATTGCCGGAGGCACCCTTTGGCGAGTCGATTTCCACGTAAAATCCAAACATCCGCCTACCGGCAAGGCCGACCTTGAAATGACCTGCAACCTGGCCGATGGAATCATCCGTTACCAGGCGGTGGTCAAGGCCCAGGATCAGCCGCTCGGCAAGCCGCAATTAACCATTTTCCTGCCGCCGCATTGTGTATACGTTGCCGGTTCAAGCAGTCTGGAAGGCAGATTGATTCCGGACCCGGTCGTTAAAAACCGAAGCCTGAAGTACAATATGCAAGACCTGGCTCCGGGTCAAAGCCGCACGGTTCGGTTCGGAATCAAAATCGATCCCGGCAGACTGCGAAAAAAATTGCATACCAAAGCGGAACTGACCTGGCAGGGAGTAGGGGGCAAGCAGGTTTCCACACCCCGAATCGACACAATCCTGGCACTTGACTGGCGGGAGGAAACAGTTGTCCGTCAACCGGTGGTGCTCCATCCCCACTTTGAAACTTTCAGCGCCCGGCTCTCGGACCAGGATCGCCAGGCCCTGGACAACCTGGCAAAATCACTTTCCGGTCTGCGTATAACCAGGGTAAAAGTTGTCGGCCATACCGACAATCGCCCCATAAAACCGGAAAACAGGCATCTTTTCGCCGACAACTACGCCCTTTCCCTGGCCCGCGCAAAATCAGTGGCCAACTACCTTGCCCGGCGACTCCGGCTTGATCCGTCCAGGATTGTTGTTGAAGGCCGGGGCGCAACCCAACCGGTTGCCGACAACCGCATTCCGGCCGGGCGGGCAGCCAATCGCCGGGTTGAAGTTACAATTGAAAGCGTGGAAGTTCACCTTGTACAGGATATTCGGTCAATCAAGTGTCAGGACAGGGTAGAGGCCACGACCATAGCTCCCTGGCCGCAAGATATTGAATTCAACAGGCTTGGCGTTCCCGAGCACCTCAAGCCGGCTTTGCCCGCGGCACCGGCCGGACAGGGCCCGCAACCGGTTGATGGTATCCTGGAACCGGCCGATGGCAGCCGTCTGGCAACGGCTGTTTCGGCTGTCCGGATACAGCTGGACTCGCGTCTGAAACCACGCCTGCTGCTTGACGGCAAGCCGGTTGATCCTAAACGGATAGGGTTCCGGATGCAGGATCCGGCAACCAGGCGCACCCTGTACACCTATATCGGTATAGATTTTGGAGCTCCCGGGCTTCATACCCTGGTGCTTGAAGGTTTGGGACCCTTCGGCAACAGGCGTTTCACGGCCGAGGCCAGGGTAACCCGCACCGGAAACGTGGCCTCCATCCAACAGGCAGCCTTTGACGGCAACATCGCCGACGGCCGCAAGCCGGTTCGGATCAAGCTGGTCCTCAAAGATGAAGCCGGCCTGCCCATCAAGGCTCCGGTTGAACTTGAAGTTGTCTCCGGTAATCTGAAACCCCTTGCTACCCGGAGCACCTCCGTTTCCCGCACCCCGGAACAAGGCAGACTGCACGTGGATGCCGACGGCACGGCCTGGTTCGCACCGGTCACCCAGGCTGGCAGATACACCGCCAGATTGAAGTACAACCAAACCGAAACCGTGGTCGCAACTTATGTCAAACCGGAACTCAGGGACTGGATCCTGGTTGGCCTGGCCCAGGGCACAGCCGGCTACAACACCATTTCAGGAAACAAGGAAAACCTGGGCCCGGAAGACGAAAAGGACTTTTATACCAATGGCCGCCTGGCTTTTTATGCCAAGGGTAAAATAAAGGGCAAATGGCTGTTGACTGCCCGCTACGATTCAGAGAGAGACAAGGATGACCCCCATAATCGCATGTTCGGAGAAATCGACCCCGACGCTTACTATACTCTTTATGGCGATGCCTCAAGTCAACAGGATGATGCGGCCAGCATTGAAAAACTATACCTGAAAATAGAACGTGACCAGTTCTACGCTCTTTTCGGTGACTACGATACCGATCTGACTGTTACCGAACTGTCCCGCTACAGCCGCCGCTTCAATGGCTTCAAGTCTGAATACCACGGCAAGCGTCTGGCGGTAACTGCTTTTGCCAGCCGCAGCGACCAGGCTTTTGTCAAGGACGAACTGCGAGGAGATGGAACCACCGGACTCTACCGCCTTTCCCGCAGGCAGATAAAGATCAATTCAGAGAAAGTTACCATTGAAACCCGCGACCGGTTCCGGAGCCAGGACATCCTGGAGTCCCGCCAGCTTACCCGGCACGTGGATTATACCATCGACTACGACGCAGGCACGATTTACTTCAAAGAACC